>DAINNQ010000087.1:0-8848 GCA_036735825.1 Alteromonadaceae bacterium
TAGGTGTACCAAATTCTTTAGGCCCTGGTGAATTATTGCAACACTATGGCACAAAAGAGCAACAAGATTATTACTTACCTCGATTAGTAAAAGGGGAAGAAATTCCATGTTTTGCATTAACTAGCCCAGAAGCGGGCTCTGATGCAGGAGCTATTCCAGATTTTGGTGTGGTTTGTCATGGCGAATTTAACGGTGAACAAGTGCTTGGCATGAAGTTAACTTGGAACAAACGTTATATTACCTTAGCACCTATCGCGACAGTATTAGGTTTAGCGTTTAAATTACAAGATCCAGACGGTTTATTAGGCGATAAAAAAGATCTCGGTATCACTTGTGCGTTAATTCCTACTGACATTGAAGGTGTGATCACAGGTCGTAGACATTTTCCATTAAATGTTCCTTTTCAAAATGGTCCAACACAAGGTAATGAAGTGTTTGTTCCGCTTGATTTTATTATTGGTGGGCAAGAAATGGCAGGTCAAGGATGGCGTATGCTTGTTGAGTGTTTGTCCGTTGGTCGTGCCATAACCTTACCTTCAAACAGCGCTGGTGGTATTAAAAGTATTGCTTTAGCCACAGGTGCCTATAGCCGAATTCGTCGTCAATTTAAAATTCCAATTGGTAAAATGGAAGGCATTGAAGAAGCCTTAGCTCGCATAGGTGGTAACGCCTATTTAATGGATGCGGTGACAACGTTATCAACAGGCGCGATAGATCTTGGTGAGAAACCTTCTGTTGTATCAGCTATATCTAAATACCACCTTACTGAAAAAATGCGCACCTCGCTGACCGACGCTATGGATATCCATGGTGGTAAGGCCATCTGTATGGGTGAAAACAATTATTTAGCGCGTGGTTATCAAGGAGCTCCTGTAGCGATTACCGTTGAAGGGGCGAATATTTTAACTCGCAGTATGATCATCTATGGTCAAGGGGCAATTCGTTGTCATCCTTATGTCTTAGCAGAGCTTGCTGCAGCAAATAATCATGATGATCACAGCGCTATTAACGAATTTGACCATGCACTATTTGGTCATATTGGTTTTGCTATTAGTAACATCGTCAGAAGTAAATGGATGTCATTTACTGGGGCTCGATTTATCAGAGCGCCTTATCACGACAAAACTCGCAGATATTATCAATTAATGACCCGCTTTAGCTCAAACTTAGCCATGTTGTCTGATATTGCCATGTTAACACTGGGTGGCGACTTGAAACGTAAAGAGCGTATTTCAGCTCGTTTAGGCGATATTTTAAGTTATTTGTATTTAGCAAGCGCGACATTGAAACGATTCAATGACGAAGGACGTCAAGAAAGCGATCTTCCGCTTGTCGTTTGGGCCGTTGAAGACAGTTTATTTAGAACGCAACAAGCGATTGATGAATTAATTGCTAATTTTACAAACAAAGCGGTGGCGGTAGCATTACGTTTAATTATTTTCCCATTAGGCACATGGCTGAAAAAACCATCGGATATTGTTGATCATCAAATTGCGGCATTGTTACAAACGCCAAATCCAACCCGTAGTCGATTAGGTGAAGGACAATATTTAACTGATGACGGCAAAAACTTGTTTGGTCAACTAGAAACAACATTGGTGAATATTATTACTTGTGAAAAAATTCATGAGAAAATTTGTCATGCGTTGAATGAAAAACTGCCATTTTATCAACTTGATAAGCTAGCAGAACGTGGTTTATCGGAAAAAGTGATTTCTGAACAAGAAGCAAATTTATTGATCACAACAGAGCAATTACGCTTAAACGTGATAAATGTTGATGATTTTGATCATAACGAATTAGTTTCGGCAAGTTTTGCTCAAACCGCATAACGGGTGCTTACTTTAAACGAAGGGTAAAGCACCTTGTAATACCCGCGAAAGGAACTAGATGACGATCTAGTTCCTTTTGCCCCCCTGCTAACTGACCGATACGTTCTTGTTGGCAAGTTAGACTTCACGACACAGCTAATTCGTCTCTATTAAAAACAATCAAATAAGCCTATTTATCAATAGGTCAGCGTACAAGTGTACCGAATAAAGCATTACCAAATTTCAGCAAAAACACGTAAAATGAAATAAAAAATCATTCACTAATTGCTATATCTTTCTATGCTTTGTGCTTTACCCTCGTTTATTTTGATGCCGATTTCCTTTTTGCTATTTTGTTTGAATTTAGCGTTTTTTGGTTCATTAATTTTTTTAGGTGGGCTGATTAAGTTCTTAATTCCACTAAAATTTATTCACAGAGCCTTATACCGCCCTATGCATTTTTTATATAGAGTTTGGGCGTTAATGAATTATCTACTCATGCTGTTATTTAATGATATTAAATGGACGATTACTGGCGATAAAAACTTAAATAAACAGTCATGGTATTTATTAATTGCTAATCATCAAAGTTGGTTAGATATTTTTATCCTTTCTAATTTCTGCCGTACTCGCATTCCTGAGCCCAAATATTTTTTAAAAGAATCATTAAAACGCGTACCGTTTATAGGCATGGGGTGTTGGGCATTAGATATGCCGTTTATGAAACGCTACAGCAAGTCATTTCTAAAAAAGAATCCACATTTAATCGGCACAGATATTGAAACAACTAAACGCTCGTGTAAAAAATTTAAACATCAACCGACCACCATTATTAATTTTGTTGAAGGTACTCGCTTTACCCAAGAAAAACAGTCAAAGCAACAAGCCTTTCAACATTTGTTAACGCCAAAAGCTGGAGGCATTGCTTTTACTTTGGCCACTATGGGTGAACAATTTAATAAAATATTAAATATTACCTTAGCTTACCCACAAAACCCTGGGCACATCATGAAAGATATGCTCAAAGGTAAACTAAAAGAAATTGTCATTGATGTAGAGCAAATAGAGAATGTCAGTAATTTGTGCGGTGATTACTCAAACGATATAAATTATAAAAAAGAATTTCATCGTTGGTTAACAAATTTATGGCAAAATAATGATACAAAATTATCTCGCTATTTAATAAACAAACTAAATCAATAAGTTGAAATTATTGAATAGTTTTCATAAACACGTTAATTTGCCCTTAACAATAATAACCATATTTAAATTATGTCGACAGAAACAGCAAAAGCCCCAATAAAACGCCGAAGCAAAGGTGAACAAACAAGAAATCAAATCCTCAATGCAGCAATTGAAGTGCTTGCTAGTCAAGGTATTAAAGGGACAACACATCGTGCGATTGCAACACATGCCGATATTCAGCTTTCATTAACAACCTACTATTTCAAAGATATCCAAGAGCTAGTGCACGAAGCATTTATGCTCAGTTCGACCAAAACGGTTTCAAAAGCAGGTGCAGCTTGGATACAAGCGTTTAAATTGTTAGATGCTTATCCTAAAGCTCAGTTAAAGAAAACCGCAATAAAAACGGAACTGGCGACATTATTGTGTGAAATGGCAACACAATACCTCGTTAATAAAATTATCACCTCACCTATTGATCTTACCATTGAGCAATTATTATTTACTGAAATACAAGTAACGCCGCAACTTAGAGAGCTTGCTCATCATCATAGAAATGCATTACTAGCCCCATTTGTAAGGCTTTGTTCTTACTTTAATAAGTCAACAGCAGAAACAGATGCTGATATTATGCTGACGTTATTTACCCAACTTGAATATAGAAATTTGATGAATCCTTCAAATCAAATAGATATAAAAACCATTGAGCAAACGGTCAAACGTATTATTCATTGGATCATGCAAATAAAATAATCCAACTAGATTTTGCACATAAGTTCAAAATAGTTTAAATTTAGTCATCCGACCATTGCTCGTACAAGAAAAAAGTACGAAATTATTTTGAGACGACTTCGTGAATTTTGATCAACAAATACAACAACACAAAGATTATTTTAATAGTCATAGCACCTATGATTTGGCTTGGCGTAAACATCAACTATTGCAAATAAAAAAACTTGTTCAAGAAAACGAACAGCTTTGCTTAGACGCGTTACAACAAGACTTAGGTAAGCCAGCTCTTGAGGCTTGGATGACTGAAGTATCGTATGTTGCTGGTGATGTTGAACATGTCGTTAAACGATTAAAAAAGTGGGCGAAAAAACGTCGCGTTTCCACCCCGATTGTTGTCCAACCTGGTCGCTCATATATTCAACCTGAGCCACAAGGCACTGTGCTAATAATGGGCGCTTGGAACTACCCTCTGCAATTAGTATTAGCTCCTCTTGTGGCGGTGATTGCAGCTGGTAACTGTGCAGTAATAAAACCTTCGGAATTATCGCCTGCCACATCGGCTTTATTAGCCAAACTTATTCCTCAATACTTAGACAATCAAGCGGTTTCAGTCATTGAAGGTGGCGTAGAAGAAACCACAGAGCTGCTAAAATCTCAATTTGATCACATTATGTATACTGGTAATGGTCAAGTGGGTCGTATTGTTATGAGTGCCGCAGCTAAGCACTTAACGCCTGTAACGCTTGAGCTAGGCGGCAAAAGCCCTGTTTATATTGATAAAAGTGCTAACTTAACCATTACTGCACAACGCCTTGCCTGGGGAAAATGGATGAATGCAGGCCAAACCTGTATCGCGCCTGATTATATTCTTGTTGAAAAGCACTTGATCTCAGCGTTAGTTGACGAATTAAAAGCTCAAATTACTGCCATGTTTGGTAAAGACATTAAACAAAGTAAGTCTTATGGTCGCATTGTTAATCGTCGTCATACTGAGCGTATTGCCTCGTACATGAACAGCGGTGAGATTGTCTTCGGTGGAGAAGTTGATTTAGCGACAAATTATATTGCCCCGACGATCATTATCAATCCGGCATTAGATAGCTTATTAATGACAGAAGAAATATTCGGCGCATTATTGCCGATTGTCTCTATCGATAATTTCGAGCAAGCTAAGCAGTTTATTAAAGAGCGCGATAAACCTTTATCTTCATATATATTCACTAAAGATAAGCAGCAAATAGCAAGCTGGGTTAGTGAAATAAGCTCTGGAAGTCAATGCATTAATGACGTGATCATGTTCAATGCGGTTCCAGACCTACCTTTTGGTGGTGTTGGACCAAGTGGCATAGGCCAATATAGTGGAAAAGCAGGTTTTGATAATTTTAGTCATTTAAAATCGGTATTAACTCGTCCATTTCTAAAAGATTTACCAGTGAGATTTGCCCCATTTACTCAACTTAAATTTAAGTTTTTACGCTTAATTCGTCATTTATGATCTGTTTTTAAGCTTTTAAAATTAGCTTAAAGTAAAAATCACCCATAAAAAAACCGAGTCGTCACTCGGTTTTTTTTATACATTCATCGACTTATTTAACTTATAAGAATGAAAGTAATTCTTCATCTAATTGCATTAATGATTTCGGATCCGCCATCATAGTCGCAGCAAGTGACTTCGTTCTAGGAAGAATACGTTCAAAATAAAATTCTGCCGTTTTGATCTTAGCACGATAAAAATCTCTGTTTTCAACGTCACCGGCTAATTTTTCATATGCCGCTTGTGCCATCTGAGCCCAAAAATAAGCCATGGTGATATAACCAGAATACATCAAATAATCGACGGAAGCTGAACCAACAATATCGCGATCTTTCTTCGCTTTCATTGCAATGCGAATTGAATATTGTTGCCAGTTCGCTACAGCTTTACTTAATGGCCAAATAAACTTGTTCATTTGACGCTTATGCGGGTTACTTGAAATCATACTCTTGTCTTTACAGAAACCTAAAATTTCCATTGTAAAGCTTTTCAATGATTTACCACGGCTTAATAAAATTTTACGGCCTAATAAATCTAACGCTTGAATACCTGTTGTACCTTCATACAAAGTAGAAATACGGCTATCACGAACAATTTGTTCCATGCCCCACTCTTTTATGTAGCCATGTCCACCAAACACTTGCACACCAAGATTAGCACTTTCACAACCCACTTCTGTTAAAAATGCTTTTAAAATTGGCGTAATAAAACCTAAGCGATAGTCGGCACGTTTACGTTCTTTTTCATCTTTGGAGTTTTCAATCGTATCTACTAATTTCGACACGTAATAAATCATCGCCCGGCCACCTTCACTAAACGCTTTTTGCGTTAACAGCATTTTACGAACATCCGGATGAACAATGATTGGATCTGCTACTTTATCAGGCTGTTTTGTGCCCGTCAGTGAGCGCATAGACAAACGCTCTTTTGCATAAGCTAAAGCATTTTGATAAGAAAGCTCTGCCGCACAAACACCTTGAAGCGCTGTACCAACACGTGCTGTGTTCATAAAGGTGAACATACATTCTAAGCCTTTATTCTCTGGGCCTATAAGTACACCTTTGGCATTATCAAAATTAAGTACCGCAGTAACTGAGGCTTTAATCCCCATTTTATCTTCAATAGAACCACAGCTAACATTGTTTGAACCAAGAATATTACCTGCTTCATCTACCGCCATTTTTGGCACGATAAATAAAGATATTCCTTTCGTTCCTGCTGGTGCATCGGGTAATCGCGCTAAAACAATATGAATAATATTTTCAGTTAAATCATGCTCACCCGCAGAGATAAAGATTTTAGTACCTGAGATATCATACGTACCATCATCATTCGGTACGGCTTTGGTTTTCACTTGTCCTAAGTCAGTACCACATTGCGGTTCAGTTAAGCACATAGTGCCTGTCCATGTACCTTCAGTTAACTTAGTTAAATAAAGCTGTTTTTGCTCTTCTGTGCCATGAACATCAATGGTATTCATCGCACCATGGCTTAATCCTGGGTACATTGCCCAAGACCAGTTGGCGGTGCCCATCATTTCAGACTTCACCATACCAAGTGACGCTGGTAATCCTTGACCACCATATTCAACACCGTGAGATAATGACTGCCAACCACCATCAACATACTGTTGATAAGCTTCTTTAAAGCCCTTAGGTGTAGTCACTTGACCATCGTTAAAAATACAGCCTTCTTTATCACCACTTTGGTTAAGTGGTAATAGTTCATTTTCAGAAAACTTAGCGCACTCTTGAAAAATAGCATCAACTAAATCGGGAGTCGCATCCTCAAACTCAGGATATTTTTCGTAATGTTTGTAATAACCGAGCACATCTTCGAATAGAAATTTAATATCAGCAATTGGCGCTTTATAAGTCAGCATAAATTAACTCCGCAATGGTACGACCTGTTCAATGACCTTCATACTAGTGAACAATGAAGATAAAATCAACTGGTCTAACCACTATATTTTTATTAGTTAGCTTTTTACATCTCAGTTTTATAGTCGACGCCACAAAGCTCGAGAGATCATTCTGACCTTAGTTGGCATTTTCATTCGTTTAAGATTAGTCGCAATAATGCCTTTGGTAAAACGCGTTTTCTTTGAATAATCAATATTTATATCTAACACCACAGGAATATTATTTTGAGAAATATTGAGCGCTTGCTGTAGTTTTTCGCTAATTTCTTCATTGGTATTAATTTGAATATATTGGCAACCACTTGCTTCAACTAACGCTTGCAGTTTCAATTTTGGCAAAACGGTGCATGTTTTTTTATTGTAAGGCGTCGACTGTGCTTGAGAAATTTGTGCTAACTCACCATCATTAAAAACCGTAAAGATAGCGCCAATATTTAAATGTGCCGCAGTAAACAATTCTGTCTGACTCATTAAAAAGGCACCGTCACCAATAATACCAACCACTTGATTATTAGGGTTGGCTAGTTTTGCCCCGATGACAGCAGGAATTGCATAGCCCATGCAGTTAAAGTCTGTTGGACTAAAAAAGTGCTTGGCTTGATAACACGGCATGAGTTCAGCAGTTAAAAAAGTATGATTTCCATCGTCAGCAATCACATAAGCATCATCATTAATCTGCGCTCGCAACTGTTTAAAAAACAACGCAGGATTGACTCTCTCACCACTATCATGACTCAACCATTCATCCAAATAAGCTTGTTTATCATCAGCAATCGCTTGCTGAATTTGTGCGGCTTGTTTGCTTTCAATGCTCAGTTTTTCTAGCTGTAGTTTTAACTCAGCCAGTGCTAGGCTGGCATCTGCTTCTATCGCAATTTTACTAGGGTAATTGGCATCAAATACCTGTGGGTTAATGTCGATATGAATAAGGTTTTCAGGCACAGTTACGCCAAAACTCCCTGTAGCAATTTCAGCAAATCGAGTTCCAATAGCGAGCAAACAATCACACGACTTAAAAGCATTCGTTGCCGCAGGCACTGCTGCAGGCCCAAACCCCATGCCTGTATGCAAAGGATGTTTTGCTGAAATAGCACTCAACCCTTGAAGTGTTGTCGCCACCGGTGCCGTTAATAACTCGGCAATGGTTTGAGTTGTTTCTGAAGCTTCAACCCCGCCCCAACCGACAAAAATAGCAGGATACTTCGAATTCGCTAAAAGTTTTGCCGCTTGTTCAATCGCAGTTTTTGCCCTGTCACTTAATTGAGGCTGCACTTGTTGATATTCAGGTAAGTTCTCAACAAAACCTTTATCTAATTGTAAATTCACTGGTATTTCGACAAACACAGGACCAGGTTCGCCTTCATTAGCGATTTGATACGCTTGATAAATCGTACTGACAACATCCTGATGAGAGGTAACTTTAAAGGTTTTTTTGGTGATGGGTTCAAGCATTTTATGCTGATCCATGTCATGCAATTGATATTGAAATTTTGAATCTGTACGCACACCACCACTAATGATCAACATAGGTATGCCATCTAAATATGCCTCTCCTATACCACTAGCAGCATGGGTAGCTCCTGCCGCTGGTACTATCACCAGTGTACCTGTGCTATCACTACTTCTACTTACCGCATCAGCCATGAAGGCACCATAACCTTCATG
>DAINNQ010000088.1:0-8680 GCA_036735825.1 Alteromonadaceae bacterium
CCCCGAACGCTAAAGTGATTCATTTTGACATTGATACCGCTGAAATAAATAAGCGACGTAAAGTGGAAGCAGCAATTTTAGGAGACTTAAAAGTCAACCTGCCAGCACTCGCAATCCCTTTAGCTATTAAGGATTGGCAGCAAGAATGTCAGCAAATGAAAAATGATTACGCATGGCGTTATGATCACCCTGGTGACAATATTTTTGCGCCTGCTGTGTTAAACGAAATAAGCAAAATCATGCCGAAAAATAGCTGCGTAACCACTGACGTTGGTCAACACCAAATGTGGTCAGCACAACACATGGCATTTGACGACCCAAGCAACTTTTTATCAAGTGGCGGCATGGGCACTATGGGTTTTGGTTTACCAGCAGCAATAGGTGCACAAATTAGTCGACCGAATGATTGTATTATTGCGGTAACAGGTGATGGTTCTTTCATGATGAATGTACAAGAGCTCTCCACGATAAAACGTTTTCAACTGCCAGTAAAAATTGTGCTGATTGACAATGCGAAATTAGGCATGGTGAGACAATGGCAAGATTTGTTTTTTAATGGTCGTTTAAGCGAAACTGATTTATCTGACAATCCAGATTTTATCATGCTCGCACAAGCTTTTGATATCAAAGCGAAACAGATCACAGATAAAAGCCAAGTTACTGAAGCAATTAACGAAATGTTTGATCACAATGGCGCTTATTTATTGCAAATTAAAATTGACGCACAAGACAATGTTTGGCCATTAGTGCCACCTGAAACTGCCAACGACAAAATGATGGAGAGCACCTAACATGAATCATTATCAATTACTTATTCATGCCGATGATAAACAAGTTGTCCTTGAGCGTATTTTACAAGTTACTCGTTACCGTGGTTTTTTGATCAGTGGTATTACCGCTAGTGTCAACACAGGTACCAATATTGGCACAATAGAATTAATGGTGCGAAGTTCGCGTCCAATTGAACTCTTAGTCGATCAAATCAATAAACTGATCGACATCAAAGATGTCAAAGTGGACAATAGTATCATGGCGCCAGTGTAGCGTTCAGATATTACATAAACAAATAACAAGCACCCATAAATTAACTACGTTAAATGGACTGAAATCTGTTTAACAAAACAAATTAGGAAAAGAAAATGGCTAAAGTAAGTGCAGAACTCATATGGTTTAACGGTGAACTCATGCCTTGGCAAAACGCTAAGGTACACGTAATGAGTCATGCGTTGCATTATGGTTCATCAGTATTTGAAGGTATTCGTGCCTACAATACCCATAAAGGAACATGTATTTTTCGCTTAGAAGAACACATCAAACGATTATTCGATTCTGCCAAAGTGTATCGCATGAAAATTCCATACACACCAGAAGAAATCACTCAAGCATGTAAAGATGCTGTTGCAAAAAACAACCTTGCTTCTGCTTATTTACGCCCATTAGCCTTTTTAGGTGATGTGGGTATGGGTTTACGTCCACCAGCCGATGCTCAAGCTGATGTCATGGTAGCCGCTTTTGGTTGGGAAGCGTATTTAGGTGCTGATGCTATTGAAAATGGTGTTGATGTTGGTGTATCAAGTTGGAACCGATTAGCGCCGAACACTATGCCAACTGCAGCGAAAGCAGGTGGAAATTACTTATCTTCGCAATTAATTTCTATGGAAGCAGGTCGTCACGGTTACACTGAAGGCATCGCATTAGACATTAATAACATGGTCAGTGAAGGTGCGGGTCAAAACTTATTTTTAGTGCGTAATAACATTATTTACACGCCTTATAGCACGTCATCAATTTTACCAGGTTTAACCCGTGACACTGTAATGCAATTAGCGAAAAAATTAGGTTATGACGTACGTGAAGAACCTATTTCTCGTGAGTCATTATATCTTGCCGATGAATTTTTCATGACAGGAACTGCAACCGAAGTAGTACCAGTAAAAACCGTTGATGGTTTACCAGTAGGTACAGGTTCTCGAGGTCCAGTAACCAAAGCATTACAAGAAGCTTTCTTTGGTATGTTTAATGGTTCGACAGAAATTCCAGAATCATGGTTGATTTCAGTTAAATAACTGCAAAAGCAATCAATGCTAAAGATTTTAGGAGTCAGAAACTGGCTCCTAAGCTCTTGTTATCAAAAACACTTTTATTTAAAAAGTTTTATTATGAAAACGAATTGATTAATGATTTTTCACAATAAAATTTACCCCGCTTAAATGGATACAGATTATGCCTAAATTAAGATCAGCTACTTCTACTCAAGGCCGCAATATGGCAGGTGCTCGCGCGTTATGGCGTGCAACAGGAATGACCGATGGAGATTTTGGTAAACCAATTATTGCGGTTGTAAACTCGTTCACGCAATTTGTCCCTGGTCATGTTCACTTAAAAGATATGGGACAACTGGTTGCTGGCGCCATCGAAGAAGCGGGTGGTGTTGCCAAAGAATTTAATACCATTGCGGTTGACGAT
This sequence comes from Alteromonadaceae bacterium, assembly GCA_036735825.1. GTDB lineage: Bacteria > Pseudomonadota > Gammaproteobacteria > Enterobacterales > Alteromonadaceae > DAINNQ01. The sequence goes on from DAINNQ010000088.1 coordinate 2,467, forward strand.
GGTATCGCTATGGGTCATAGCGGCATGCTTTACAGTTTGCCTTCGCGTGATTTGATTGCCGATTCTGTTGAATACATGGTTAATGCTCATTGTGCTGATGCCATGGTGTGTATTTCCAACTGTGACAAAATTACCCCAGGCATGTTAATGGCAGCGATGCGCCTAAATATCCCTGTCATTTTTGTTTCTGGCGGGCCAATGGAAGCGGGTAAAACCAAACTTTCTGATCAAATTATCAAACTTGATTTGGTCGATGCCATGATCCAAGGTGCTGATCCAACGGTTTCGAATGAACAATCAGATCAGGTTGAGCGTTCCGCGTGTCCTACTTGTGGTTCATGTTCAGGCATGTTTACTGCAAACTCAATGAACTGTTTAGCTGAAGCTTTAGGCTTAGCTTTACCTGGTAATGGTTCTATGCTCGCAACTCATGCCGATCGAGAACAATTATTTTTAAAAGCGGGCAAGCAAATTGTAGAGCTAACCAAGCGTTATTATCAAGACAATGATGAATCAGCACTTCCACGTAATATTGCTAATAAAGACGCTTTGCATAATGCCATGTGTTTAGATATCGCCATGGGCGGTTCAACCAATACTATTTTGCATTTATTGGCGTTAGCGCAAGAAGCTGAGATTGATTACACCATGGAAGACATGGATAAATTATCTCGCATCGTTCCACAGCTATGTAAAGTTGCTCCTTCTACGCCTAAGTACCATATGGAAGATGTTCATCGTGCAGGCGGTGTAATTGCTATTTTAGGTGAATTATTACGCGCTAACTTATTGAAAACCGATGTAACCAATGTTCTAGGTACCAGCTTAACTGACCATATCGCCAAGTATGATATTAAGATTACTGATGACGAAGATGTTAAGAAATTCTACCGTGCAGGCCCTGCAGGTATTCGTACCACCAAAGCTTTCAGCCAAGATTGTCGCTGGGATACTTTAGATGATGATCGTGAAAACGGCTGTATTCGCTCGATCGAGCATGCTTTTTCTACCGAAGGCGGCTTAGCCGTACTTTCAGGGAATATTGCCGTTGATGGTTGCGTTGTGAAAACGGCTGGTGTGTCAGACGATAACCTTGTGTTCACAGGCCCAGCTCATATTTTTGAAAGCCAAGATGCCGCCGTTGAAGGCATTCTAAACGGCAGTGTTGTTGCGGGCGAAGTAGTCGTTATTCGTTATGAAGGGCCTAAAGGCGGTCCGGGTATGCAAGAAATGTTATATCCAACCACTTACCTTAAATCTATGGGCTTAGGTAAAAAATGTGCGTTATTAACTGACGGCCGTTTTTCTGGCGGTACTTCTGGTTTATCTATCGGTCACGTTTCGCCAGAAGCTGGCAGTGGCGGTACTATTGCTTTGGTTGAGCAAGGCGACATCATTCATATTGATATTCCAAAACGCAGCATTACCCTGCAAGTGTCAGATGAAGAATTATCACAACGCCGCACCGCCATGAACGCTAAAGGTAAAGATGCTTGGCAGCCTGTTGGTCGTGTTCGTCCGATCAGCTATGCCTTAAAGAACTATGCAATGCTAGCAACAAGTGCAGATAAAGGGGCAGTAAGAAATCGCGCCCTGCTTGATGGATTATGTGACGGATTAGCAAACAATGACTGATGCCGAACAGCAAGCGCTTATTGATACTCAAAAAACTCAAGAACAAGCGTTAGCCTATTTACGTCGAATTCTACTTGCGCCAGTCTACGACGTTGCCGTGGAAACTGATTTAACGCCATTAACTAAGCTTTCAACGCGGTTAGGTAATCAAATCTTTTTAAAACGTGAAGATCAGCAACCAGTACACTCGTTTAAATTACGTGGTGCGTACAATAAGCTCAATAACTTAACTGAAGCGCAATGTATTCATGGTGTGGTTGCTGCATCAGCAGGTAATCATGCCCAAGGTTTAGCGTTGGCAGCGCATAAGCTTGGCATCAAAGCCACTATTGTCATGCCGATCACAACTCCTGATATTAAAGTTGATAATGTCCGTCGCTTTGGCGCAGAAGTGCGCTTAATAGGTAAGAGCTTTAATGAAGCTCAAGCGGCATCTATGGCTTTTGCACAAGATGAGCAAAAAACCTTGATCCATCCTTTTGATGATGTCGACGTGATTGCAGGTCAAGGAACGGTCGCTAAAGAATTATTACAGCAGCAACCGAAATCAGACGTGGTTTTTATTCCTGTTGGCGGTGGTGGTTTGCTAGCTGGCATGGCTGTTTATCTCAAACAACTCCAACCAAACATTAAAGTTATTGGTGTTGAAGCTGAAGATTCTGCGTGTTTGAAAGCGGCGCTCGATGCAGGGCATCCTGTCGATCTTGAGCAAGTTGGTTTATTTGCTGATGGTGTCGCGGTAAAACGTATTGGTGAGCATACTTTTAATCTAATCAAACATTATTGTGATGACGTGATCACGGTTTCAACCGACGAAATTTGTGCCTCAATTAAAGATATTTTTGAGCACACCCGAGTTATTGCTGAGCCAGCAGGAGCATTATCGTTAGCTGGCTTGCAGAAATATTGCCAAACGAGCCAAGGCAATGAGTCGTTAGTGGCGATTTTGTCGGGCGCTAATATGAACTTTCATACCCTGCGTTATGTTTCAGAGCGCTGTGAATTAGGTGAACAAAAAGAAGCCGTTTTTGCAGTAACAATTCCTGAACAAAAAGGCAGTTTTAGAAAATTTTGTCATGCGCTTGAAGGCCGTGTGATCACTGAATTTAACTACCGTCATGTTGATGAATCGAACCGTAATAAAAACGCCAATATTTTTGTCGGTATTCGTTTATCTGGGCTACAAGAAAGAACGGATTTAGCTGGCATTTTAACCGATAAGGGTTATCAAGTGGCTGATTTTACCGATAATGAATTAGCAAAATTACATGTTAGATACATGATTGGCGGAAAAAATGCAGTGCCCATTCAAGAGCGAATATTCCGTTTTCAATTTCCTGAATACCCAGGCGCATTAGAAAAATTTCTTGATACCTTAGGTGAACATTGGAACATCACGTTATTTCATTATCGCAATCATGGTGCCGCTTTTGGGCAGGTGCTAGCAGGTTTTGAAGTGAATAACGATGAGCAAGCAGAGTTTTTTAATCATTTAAAAGACCTTGATTATCAATGGCAAGAAGAAACTGAAAACCACGCTTATCATGCTTTTTTGGCGTAAGTTAACGTGATTAAATGTGTTTTTAAGCAGATAACATCATTCAATTTTCATTTAAGTCATTCATCAACAAAATCTATCGAATAAGCAACCACTCATTGCTTGAGTGGTTTACTATAAGCGTTCTATTTATCGCTTAATCACTGAATATCTTAATAAATTATTCGCGAGATCCATCTGCATTATTTCTGTTTCGGCAATAAATTAAGGACATTTTATTGTTGACATAAAATGTCGCCAATGACATATTATGTCTCGCTACACATAAAAACCGATACAAATACCTAGCTTTTACTAATGAGTATCGGTTACTAAAAAATCGCAAGGAGTATTTATGTTAAAAAATGGATTAACAGCAACATCGCAAGCAACTACAACATTAACCAGCAAGCACCTCTTAAAAGGTGTGATTGGCGGAGTGACAATAATTGGCCTATGGATGGCTTTTTACACGATTGATGAAGGTCATGTCGGTATCGTCAAACGCTTTGGTGAAGCCACAACACAAGTTAACCCTGGGTTACATACCAAAGTGCCTTTTGTCGATTCTGTTGAAGAATTAGAAATTCGCACACGCAAAAATGCCGAATCTTTAAAAGCATCTACTTTTGAACAAATGCCAGTAACTACCGAAGTGTCAGTTAACTGGACAGTGATACGCTCAGATGCCTTTGAATTATATAAAAATTATGGCGGATTAGATCAATTTGAAAACCGTATTCTTGACCCAAGATTACGCTCGGCAACGAAAGATGCTTTAGCACGCTTTAAAGCAGAACAAATTGTCCAAAATCGCGGGCAAGTGATCCAAAGAATTGAAGAAACCTTGTTAACTGCCATGGCTGATTTTCCAGTGAAATTAGATAGTGTGCAAATTGAAAACTTAATATTACCGCAAAAATATTTGCAAAGTATTGAAACAAAACAAACGGAAAAAAACCTCGCCGCAGCTGAAGAACATCGTCTTGAGCGTCAAAAATTAGAAGCTCAACGCGAAGTGAATACGGCACTTGCTAAACGTGATGCTGAAAAAGCACGCGCTGACGGTTCAGCTTATGCCATTGCGACAGAAGCAAAAGCAGAAGCCGAGGCCATTCGACTCAAAGGTTTAGCTGAAGCAGAAGCCATTCAGAAAAAAGCTGAAGCCATCAAAACAAATCAAGTGTTAGTAGAATATATGAAAGCCCAGCAATGGGATGGCAAATTACCCACGACAGTGATGGGGAACGGCCAAGATATTTTGTGGAATATGAAAGAAAAATAATTTATCGAACACCTAAACATTTTGTTTTCCAACTGTGCTAAGTCGCCATTATGGCAATACTAGCCCTTCAGCCTCTTGTTTTTGCAAGGGGCTTTTTTTCTTGTCAATTATAGTGCTTGATCTAGCACTTTTTTAGCCTGACGAATTTTAGCAAACATCTCTGCCGAGCCCCCTTTATCTGGATGATGTTGTTGAGCAAGACGTAAGAATTGAGCTTTGATCATTTTCGCATCGGCATTCACAGGTAGCTTTAAGGTTTGTAGCGCTTCGGATTTATGGTCTTGGGCAAGATATTTTTGCCAAAATGATTTAAGTAAATCATTAATTTCATCTTCTTGAGTTTCAAAAAAATGAGCGGGGTTTAAATAGTAACTTGCTAACGGGTCAATAACTTCAAGTTCTGTTGCTGACTCCTCATCACCAAACTTGGCATCATTATTTATCACCCTTTCAATGCGAACCGATTGAATAATTAAGGTAAATTTTTGCGATACTCGATATTGTTTTTTCAAATGATAGAGCGCGTGCATACAAAGAAAATGGGCACTAAATAAATCTTTTGCAAGGCTTAATGATAAGTTATCAAAGGGTGGAATGTTTTTATCTTGCAGGTTTTTGATTAAGTCATGCTCACTCGTTTGCGGGTTGCTTTCAAAGAACAAATCCAACGCGGTTAATATTGGCGCTAAATACGGATTTAAATTTTGCATAACACCCCTTTCTCACAAACCTAGTGAGTATATTACACAATTATCACGGTAAACTGACGAAATCTTCTTAACTGTGAGGATTAAAATTTATGAATACGCCTAATATTGGGGAATGCTAACAGCTTATACAGTTCCGCGTTGCTACACATTTTAGCAAGCTATTATCAGCCCCTTAAATGGGCTAGTTGCTTCCTCGCAGCATCGCAGCATCGTGACATCATGACGCTGTAATGTTACAATATTCTTATCGAATTAATGGAGACATAATCATGAGTAACCTATCAAAACGCTCTACCGTTTACTTTGAGCCGGATATACATCAAGCGCTAAAAATGCGAGCCGCTTCAACTCATTTATCAGTTTCAGAGTTAATAGATGAAGCTGTTCGTTTATTAATGCGTGAAGATCAAGAGGATTTAGCCGCTGTATCAGAAAGATCCAATGAGCCTGATATTTCATATGAAGATTTATTAAATGATTTGAAATCACATGGAAAAATATAGAATAACGTTTAAAAAGTCAGTGGCTAAAGATTTAAGAGTTATACCTAAAAACGATATAAAAAAGATCCTAAGTAAAATAGATACATTAGCTGTAAATCCTCGAGGTGATGGTTGTATTAAACTTTCCGGGCAAGAGAATTATCGAGTTCGACAAGGTTTGTATCGAATAGTGTATGAAATAAAAGATGATGTACTTGTCGTTAATGTAGTAAAAATTGCTCATCGAGCACAGGTGTATAAAAGCAACTAACAAGACAATTCAACAGAACAAAATAGTTTGCTCGGTTTCGCTTCGCTTCACAATTTTAGTAAATTATTATCAGGCTCTTAAATGAGCATTACCACCGTCCTCTTGGTAAATATGAGTCATAAAAATGAATTAGTGAAAGGTCAGCGTTCGTGATTGATGGGCTGTTTTCCTCATTCAGTGATTAGTAATCTCAAGCATTACACTCTCTCACAAATTTAAAAATGCACTGCATATTAATCCTCAAACCCCATTGATTAATCTCGCCGGCTCTCTTTAGTAATTTCCCCTTTATTA
>DAINNQ010000089.1:0-8636 GCA_036735825.1 Alteromonadaceae bacterium
GTATAAATTTTCTAACACTTCACCAGAAATACTCATGCTTTCTAATAGCGGTACAGCGCTAGCCGTTAAAATACTTAACGTGCGAGCAAAACGTGCGGTGTTAATGCCACGAACGACTTTACCTAAACCTGGCAAAGATATCAGCTTTTGATGAACACGGTACTTAAACACTGGCTTTTTCAACATTTGGCCAAAAATAAAAATACTTAAGACAAAAGCCAATAATAACGCTAGGCCATAGTGCTGTAGAAATTCACTGGTCGAAATTAAGAATTTGGTTGTGCCAGGTAAGTTAGCGCCCATGTGTTCAAATTGACCAACAATCTGCGGCACAACTGAAGTTAACAGCACAACGATGACACCAACTGCAACTACAGTCATGATTGACGGATACACCATCGCTTGGATCATTTGTGAACGAAGTTGTTGACGTTGCTCAGTATAATCAGCCAAACGATTGAGCACTTTGTCTAAATGACCTGATTTTTCACCCGCGGCCACCATGGCGCGAAACAAATGGCTAAATACTTGCGGAAATTCCGCCATACTTTCAGCTAAACCGTAACCCTCGGTAACTTTTGTTCGAACGGCCATCACCATACTTTTTAGTGAGTTTTTTTCACACTGCTCAGCAACCGCTAATAAAGATTCTTCTAACGGTAAGCCTGACTCAACGAGTGTCGCTAATTGACGGGTAAATAGAGCAAGCTCTGTCGCTGAGATTTTTTTAGCTTGACCGAAACTTGAAAAAGATTGTTTCTGCTTACTTTTCACAAGGCTGGTGGTGACTTCTGTCGGCATTAAGCCTTGTTCACGCAACAAAGCCCGAGCATGCCTAGGTGTATCTCCTTCAATGACACCTTTTTTTATTTTCCCACGGCTATCAACCGCTTGGTAATCAAATGCAGCCATTGGTTTACTTAATCTTCACGGGTAACCCGTAAAACCTCTTCTAACGTGGTAACCCCAGCAAGCACTTTATCAAAACCGTCTCGTCTGATACTCGGCGTTGATTTGCGGATCACTTTTTCAATCGCTTGTTCACCTTTACCGTTGTGAATAAGCTCACGTACTTTTTCATCCACTAATAATAATTCATGAATACCGGTACGACCTTTGTAACCTTTTTGATTACATTCGCTACACCCTTTAGCACGATATATTGGCGTGGTATTGTCACTACTTAAACCGAGAATTTTTAGCTCTTCATCATCAGGTAAATGGCTTTCTTTACAATGTGGGCATAACACGCGCACTAAACGCTGAGCTAAAACACCGAGCAAGCTTGATGATAATAAAAACGGCTCAACGCCCATGTCTTCCATACGTGTTATCGCGCCTGCAGCGGTATTCGTATGTAACGTCGACATAACCAAATGACCCGTTAAACTCGCTTGCACACCAATTTGAGCCGTTTCTAAATCTCGAATTTCACCGACCATGACCACATCAGGATCTTGACGTAAAATGGCGCGTAATCCTCGAGCAAAGGTCATATCAACTTTGGTATTTACTTGTGTTTGACCTATGCCTTCAATAGCATATTCAATCGGGTCTTCAACGGTAAGTACATTGCGCTGTTTATGATCTATTTGGCTTAGACCTGCATAAAGTGTGGTTGATTTACCTGAACCTGTCGGCCCAGTCACCAAAATAATGCCATGTGGCTTGTCAATTAATTGAGAAAATCGTTCGCGATTTCCATCTGTCATTCCTAAATCTTGTAAATCTAGGCGTGCTGAATTTTTATCAAGTAAACGTAAAACTACCCGTTCACCATGGCCTGTTGGCATGGTTGAAACACGCACATCAACCGCACGACCTGCAATACGAAGAGAAATACGGCCATCTTGAGGAATTCGCTTTTCAGCAATATCAAGCTTTGCCATAACTTTAATACGCGACACTAATAAAGACGCTAATTTACGATTAGGTTTAAGAACCTCGCGCAAAACGCCGTCCACACGAAAACGAATTTGCAGTGCTTGTTCAAACGTTTCAATATGAATATCAGAAGCATTTTCTTTAATCGCTTCACTTAACATGGCGTTGATCAATTTTATGATCGGCGCATCGTCTTCGTTCTCAAGCAAATCTTCTGTTTCTGTCATTTCATCAGCGAGTGAATATAAATCCACTTCATTGCCAATGTCTTCCATCATTTGCTGTGCTTCAGAGGAATCGCGTTGATAAGCTTGCGCCAGTAATAATTCAAATTTCTCTGGCGTTTCTACCACTAAATTAAATGCTTGTTTAGTTGCTCGCTTAACTTCCATGATGATGTTAACGCTCACATTCGCTAAACAATGCAATGACAGCTGTTCTTCAACTTTTTGCAATAAAACACTATGGCGTTTAGCAAAACCAAAAGGTAAACGTAGATCAGCAAGTGTTTTTACTGCGACATAGTTTTCGTCAGTGATGGCTTCATCAGCTAAATCTGATGACAGCTCAGAGTTAATATCTACACGCTCATTCATAACAATTATTCTTGTCCTGATGAGTTTTTATCAGCTTTGTCGTCTTGTTTTTTCTTCATATATTCATCAAACGATGGCGGTAAAACAAGTGTGTCGTTCCACTCTGGCAATAAAGGTAATTTTTCATCTTTCATGAGCTCTAAGCCTTCATCTTGCTTACGAAGCTCATCGGCACGAATATAATTATATTTTTCTTTACTGATCTCTTGCATCAACTTGCCATCGCGAACGATAGTAGGACGTAAAAACACCATCAGGTTACGTTTACGTTTAGTATTGCTGGTTGATTTAAATAAATGGCCAATCAAAGGAATATCACCTAATAACGGCACTTTTTGCACGCTTTCTTGCACGTCTTCATCCATCAGACCACCAAGAATAATCGTCGCACCATTGTCAGCCATTACCGTGGTTTTAATTTCGCGTTTATTGATGGCAATATCAACACCTGTCGCACCACTAACCGAAGACACTTCCTGCTCAATGGTTAACTGCACGCCATTGCCTTCGTTAACTTGTGGAGTCACTTTCAGTTTAATACCGACTTCTTGACGATCCACCGTTTGAAATGGATTGTTATTATTGCTGCCCGTGGTTGAGCCTGTAATAATCGGCACCTCTTGTCCAACTAGGAAAACCGCTTCTTCGTTATCAAGAGTGGTGATACTTGGCGTCGCCAAAATATTAGAGTTAGTATCAGCACTCACCGCTTGCACTATAGCGCCCCAGCCGTTTTTCATAATCCCAAACATGCCACCGCTAACCGTGCCAAGTAACTGAGCCGCTAACGAATAATCGCCTTCAATATCAGGACCATCAGGGTTTTTTGTTATTGCCCCACTTTCTGAAATAACAGTTGAACCAACAGTTCCAGGTTTTGATTCAGCAGCCTTAGCAGCTGCTGCGATTGCGCTAATTGGCGCAGGGCCATTGGTAAATTGGGTCATCGCACCACTTTCATTTACCCATTGCACGCCAAGATTCACGCCATCACTTTCAAACACTTCAACGATAATAGCTTCAATTAATACTTGTGCACGACGAACATCAAGCTGACGAATCACAGCTTCTAGCGAACGTAACATGTCTGGTTGAGCGGTGATCACTAAGGTGTTGGTTTCTTTGTGAGCATCGATACTGATGTTACGATTACTTTTATTTTTACCTGACGATTTATTAGAGTTTTCTTCCGCTTCAATAGATTCACTCACACCTTGTAGCACATCGACTAAATCTTCAGCTTTCGAATATTTCAAATAATAAACACGGGTATTGCCATTATTTTCTAGCTCGCTGTCTAAGCGGGCAATAAGTTTAGCTATGCGATCTCTGGCTTGTTTTTCACCACCAACAATAACGCTGTTTGTTCTGTCATCGGCAACAATTTTAGGGATCAGAAAACTAGGAGTTCCGCCGCCCGCTTTTGCTTGAGCGCTGTTATTAAGCGCTTCGATAATACGCACCATTTCGCTCGCTGATGCATGCTTTAATTTAATGATTTGCTCAAATTGATCGCCCGCGCGATCGACTCGTCGAATGATTTCCGCTAAACGATTAACGACCGCTGCTGTGCCAGTCATAATGAAAACGTTTGCTGGGTCGTAATTAACTACCGTGCCACCGCCAGCTTGATCAGACATTTGGCGCAACAAAGGTGATAACTCACGTACGGTCACATTTTTTACTTCAATAACACGGGTGACCATTTCGTCACCAATACCTGGGTTTTCATCATCAACTAACGGAGTGGCTGCCGACTTTGCTTGTTTATTACGAACGATTTTGGTGATGTTGTTATCCATTTCGATGGCGGCAAAGCCATAAACTTCTAACACGTTAAGGAAGAATTGGTAATATTGCTCTTCGGTCAATAAGTCATAACTACGAACATTCACTTTGCCGCGCACATTCGGATCGACAATCATGGTTTTCTTTAAATTTTTACCAACTATGTTGATAAATTCATTTAAGTCAGTGCCTTTAAAGTTTGGAGAATATTGAGCCGCACTCGCAGATGCCGCAGCGAAAAGTACCCCATTAAAAGCAAACGTTGTTGATAAAATGATTATCGCTCGTTTTAGCCAAGGCGCATGTACTGTCTTGCGCATGAAAAATTCCTTATTTACTAGAAAATTATTGTTCTTCAATACTGAAGATTATTTCGGTCATTTCACCATTACGTTCAACTAACAGTGATAATTCGGTATCTTGTTTTAAGGCTTGCAATGCCTGTGCTGCTTCACTTGGAATCGTTAAATCTAAACCATTCATTTGTACAGCTACATCTCCAGAGACTAGACCTGAAGATTGAAAAAATTCTGGATTATTACCCGGCATTAATTGATAACCAACGATATTACCATCACTTCTTTTCGGGATTATTTTTAAATGGTCGGTAATTTTCCCAGGATCTTCATTGAGATCATTTTTTAACTGAAGTGCTGACTGAGTTAACTCGCGATTATCGCGTTGATCAACCACTTCTGGTGCTCTTGGTTCGTCATTGGGTGAACCGCGCTCTTTTGACGTTGATAAAAAGTCACTCGCTGATGCTTTATTATATTCAAATCCGTCCAGCATCAAGGTTTCGATGCGACCTGATTGCTTAATTAATACTCTATCTGAGGCAACGTTTTCTAATGTAGCTCGGGTACCCGTGATTTTATCACCAATACCGTAGGTTTCTTGTTTACCATTATTTTCAATAATCGCCGCGGCGATAGATAAATCATCACTGGCAACGGTACCAGAAAGCGTCAAACGTAATTTTGTTTCTGGCGCATCCTGAACTTTGACCTCAGTAACCTTTTTTTGTTCGTTAAGCACACCAAATAAATTTAATTGAATGATACCCGATAAGTCGATCGATTTTTTCTCGGCATATTGCTGATGAGCAGAATTCAAAGATAATATTGGTTTTTGAACATTCGATTGAGGAAATATTAACCAAGTAAATTGCGCCAATAAATACGCCATATACATTAACAACAAAGCACAAATAATTCTGGCGATTTTTTGTTGAGGGAGTTTCAACAGTACGTCATTGAGGTTTGTTAAGTTGGCTGGCAATTGCATATTTATAATTATATTTATCTAAATCCGACATTAGTATCCCGTTGATGATACTTGAGCAAAAGCAAAGCAACAAGAATTCTACAAAGATTTTAACCATTATTAACAAAAAAAATGAATTGTTAGTGTAAAATATTCCCATTGAGCAATATTTATCAACATTATCTGAATATCAAGATGACAAAACAATGAAACTAGGTGAAAAACTACAAGAAAATAGTCAAATCAGGCTTGATAAATGGCTATGGGCAGCTCGATTTTATAAAACCCGCGCCATAGCAAAACAGATGATTGATGGTGGTAAAGTGTTTTATAATGGCCAACGCACAAAATCAGGCAAAGCAGTTTCAATTGGCGATACCATTAAACTTCGCCAAGGGTACGAAGAAAAAGAAATCACTATTATTGCCCTTGCTGACAAACGTAAAGATGCCGCTTTTGGGCAATCATTGTACTGTGAAACCAAACAGAGCATTGAAACGAGAGAGAAAAACACTCTCGCCCGTAAGCAAGGTATTTTGTTAAGCCCAGCATCAGATACCAAACCAGATAAAAAGCAACGTCGACAAATTAGACAATTTAAAGAAAGGATCTAAGCGTGACCAAACAATCAGACATATTACATCGATACTTGTTTGACAATTTACATGTTAGAGGCGAGTTAGTTCAATTGAACGAATCGTACCAACAAATCGTAGCGAATCATGATTATCCACTCGGTGTACGTCAATTACTTGGTGAATTATTAGCCGCCACCTGTTTATTAACAGCAACATTAAAGTTGCAAGGTGAAATCGCTATTCAATTACAAGGCGATGGACCGATCAAGTATTTAGCCGTTAATGGCAATCATCAACAAGAAATGCGTGGCATTGCTAAATTAAAAGAGCCTTCAACATCCTTGGGTTTAAAAGCTCTGATTGGCAAAGGCACTATGGTGATTACCATTCGACCAGAAAAAGGCGAACCCTATCAAGGTGTTGTCGCACTTGAACATGAGACACTGGCAGAATGTTTATCGCATTATTTTGAAGTGTCAGAACAAATTCCGACTAAAATTTGGCTGTTTCATAATGATGATACCCAACAAGTAGCTGGCAGTTTAATTCAGCTTCTACCCGATGGCGAAGATAAAGAAAAGCAGCTGAGTGATTTTGAGCATTTATGCCAACTCACCAATACCATCAAAAATGATGAAGTGTTTAACTTAGACGCGCAAACACTTCTGTACCGTTTATACCATCAAGAAGAAGTGCGTTTATTTGAGCCTCAGCAGGTAACATATTTATGCGGTTGTTCAACTGATAAGTGTTTAACGGCTATTTCACAACTAGGTGCTGAAGAAATAAACCACCTTTTAGCCGAGCAAGGTAATATCAGCATTACTTGTGATTATTGTTTAACAACTTATGCGTTTGAAGAACAACAACTCACTCATTTATTATCAGAAAATAAACATTAGTACCAAGGATTTGGCTTAAACGTAATAAAATACAGGCGCAATTCGCGCCTTTATTTTCAACATTTTTTAACACTATCGCTCTACTATTCCCCCTTATTGTAATATCCTATTGCAAACAAAAATAAAACGAGTCGCTCCTTTGGACAATAAAACTTTAGCTAATCAGGTATTAGCAGATATTAAAAATAAAAATAAATCCGATGCCATGCATAAGTTAACAACTTTGCTCGATAAAAAAGCAGATCTTGGCAATTTATGGGGCGGACTAACCCGCATTACCTTATCGGTTGGAGAAATAGAACTCGCATTAGCTTGCGCCAATTTATATTTAGCTATTGCGCCTGATGAAGCTAATAGACGCCTACAAGTTGCTAGTATTTATGCAGAAACAGGAAAAATCTCACAAGCTATCACTTTATTTACCGCGAATAATACTAGTGATGATTCTATTTCTGGGCATCATTTTCTCGGAACAACTTATAGTCAAATAGGTGAAATCGACTTAGCCATTTCGCATTTAAAAACCGTGCTACAGAAAAACCCTTTATTAGGTATTTCTTGGTTAACATTAGCGTCGCTCATTCGTTTTACTCGTGACGATGAGTATTTGGCCACATTAAGTGCTATCGAAAACAAAATGCGAATAGGCAATGATCAACAAAACCAAATTCCTTATTGGTTTGCCTTTGGTAAAGCTTTATTAGATATTGGCGAAGAAGAAGCGGCTTTTGCAAAATTCTCTATTGGTTGCCAATTAATGAGCGCCAAATTCGCATTCAATGACATGGCTTATCAAAATACCATTCGTCAAATAATCTCTCATCAAAATAACGATTATTTTTCAAAATTACCTGCATTAAAGCCCGTTAGCCAAGAAAAGCACATTTTCATCATAGGTTTACCACGTAGCGGCACAACCTTGTTACAACAAATACTAACCTCTCACAGCGAAGTGTCATGTGGAGGCGAATCAAATAACCTTGCTCTTGCGATTGCTCAAATAGGTGATGACAAACTCAATAGCTTAGTTGCTAGTGACGACCCAAATAACATCAACGAAGCACAATTATTATTGCAGAAGGTACAAAAAGAATACTCTCATCTTGTTATGCAACGATATGGAGACGGTAGAGTTTTAGATAAATCGTTAAATATCAATCATTATGTTGGCATTTTACAGCACCTTTATCCCAATGCCGCATTTATCAATATCACCCGTGATATAACCACTACGGCTTGGTCATGTTTTAGAACATTTTTTAGTCAAGGGCTTTCATGGAGCTTTGATATCAAGCATATAGCCACCTTCTTTAAAGGGGAGCAACAGCTTACTCAACATTGGCAATCACTTTTTGGTGATAAAATTTGTCAAATAAGTTATGAGGATTTGGTAGCAGAGCCAGAAGTTACCTTAGAAAAATGCTGTCAGCATCTAGGGCTTAATTTTGAACAGGGCATGCTTAACTTTTCACAAAGTGCTCACCCCGTTCAAACAGCGAGTGTTGGTCAAGTACGAAATCAACTCAACAGTGAGTCGTTGAGTTGCTCAGAATTTATCAGCAATAAATTCAAGCTATAATAAATTTCACTTCCTTTCATACACAAAAAACGCAGCAAAGCTG
>DAINNQ010000090.1:0-8631 GCA_036735825.1 Alteromonadaceae bacterium
TGATCATTGGCGAGCGGTCAATAATAGCGGGGGTGATATAACTGCAAAGGTCAGGTTGGTCGACCACATTAACCAATATTTTGTGCGCGTTGGCTTCTTGGTAAATGTCACTATTGACGGATTCGCTGTCGGTAGCGGCGATCACTAAATTATGATGTTCAATAATGCCTGTTTGATAATTATGTTTTAGCCATGGTAACTGATGAGTGGTGATCAAGCGTTCAACGCTGATATTGACTTCTTCACTCATGATGGTGATTTTATTGGTGGTTTTTAAGAGCAACTCGATTTTTCTTGCGGCAACATCGCCACCGCCGACAATGAGAGCATTAATTTTTTCTGCAGTTAAATAAATAGGGAAGTAATTCATAATTAAGTTTTAGCGTTTATTGTACGGGTAAATTCCACTTGGCCATGATTTTATCAAAGCGACCGTCATCTTTTATTGATTTAAAACTTGAAGCCACTTTATTTATGATCGACTTATCTGTTTGCAGGTTTGTTGCTAAGTAAAGCTCTGTCGAAATATCAGGGATCTCATAAACAAAGGTAATTTTGTTTGGATCAAGTCCAGAAGCTAAAATTTCATGATTCCAGACATCACTATTCGTGAAAGCTATGTCTGTTCTACCACTGTAAAGCATGCTCCATAAAACGGAATATTTGCTGCTCACATAAAGGTTTTTTTCGGGCTGAAATCCTTTGTTTAATAGATAACTTTCTGCTAAATCGTGCCTGATTGAACCAACAGAATATTGTTTAGCATCTTCAATATCGTTAACTAGAATATCCTCTCTAGATTTCAATTTCGCTAAATAAGAGCGAATAGTAAAGAACTTGCCCACCCAATGAAATTTATCTTCTCGAACTTTGCTTCGTAGCATTGAAAAAATAAAAGTATTCGGCGTGTTAAGTGTTTGTTCGTAGCTACGCGCCCAAGGATAAACTTTAATTTCTGCATCGATATTCGCTTCTTTAATGATTAATTCAACGACTTCTATTAAAGCACCCGTTGCTTTTCCGCTTGGATTGTCAATTTGCAGAGGGGGGAGATCTTCAGTAACAAACACTATTTTCTGACAATAAGCGGAGACAGAAAGAAAAAACAACATTAAAAATGTAAAACGCTTAGCCAGCATTAAGGGTTTTTCCTTTTAGTTATTTAGACAATATATTGTCGTGCTAGAGATGAAATAGCAATCAATTTTTCAATGCAATGGTGGTAAACTACCGCCATTGTTGATTATGTGAGAATGAAAATGCCTTGGTTACAACTAAGATTGAGTGCTGATGAAGAAACTGCGGAAAAATACAGTGATTGGTTAATGGCTTGTGGTTCGCAAGCGGTTACTTTTATTGATGCTAAAGATACTCCTATTTATGAGCCACTCCCAGGTGATGAAGTTATCTATTGGCATAATACCGTGGTGATGGGCTTATTCGATGCTAATCATGATATGGATAAAGCCATCAGCTATTTGCAAAGTATTCATCCCGATAAAAAGAATATGCAGTACAAATTAGAACAACTTGAAGATAAAGACTGGGAACGTGAATGGATGGACAATTTCCATCCGATGAAATTTGGTGAAAAACTTTGGATATGCCCAAGCTGGCGAGATGTTCCCGACCCTGATGCGGTAAACGTTATGCTCGACCCAGGTTTGGCTTTTGGTACTGGAACGCACCCAACAACTGCATTGTGTTTGACTTGGCTCGATAGCTTAAATTTACAAGATAAAGTGGTGGTTGATTTTGGTTGTGGTTCAGGCATTTTATCGTTAGCGGCTTTAAAACTTGGCGCTAAAAAAGTAATAGGCATTGATATTGACCCACAAGCTTTGCAAGCAAGCCAAGAAAATGCCAAACGTAATGGTGTTGAAGACAGACTTGAACTTTTCTTGCCAAAAGATCAACCAATATTTAAAGCCGATGTTGTTGTCGCGAATATTTTAGCTGGCCCACTTCGAGAGTTAGCGCCAACCATTATTGAATTTGTTGGTGAAAAAGGCTTACTTGCTTTATCTGGAGTATTAGAAAATCAAGCTCAAGAGTTGCAAACTATTTACGGTCAATGGTGCGATATGGAGCCAATCGCTGTGCAAGAAGAGTGGGTGAGACTTTCAGGGCAAAGAAAGTAAAGATTTCTCATTCATTTATATGAATAATCGCTGTGCGGATTTTGTTATCTATTTGTACAAAATCTGCACACATCAATAGTTTGCAAAATGTCAATATGAAAATGTCGAAAAAAAGCGACTTTTGTTCAATTTCTATGCTTTTCAATCCGAAAAAAAACACGTAAACTTAGCGCCCTTTTGAAAGGTAGCTCAAAAAAGCAACAGTGTGAAAATAGGTTCTTATTCTTTATCAAGCAATACAATGCTTGCTCCCATGGCTGGAATAACCGACCAACCATTTCGACAAATTTGTTGTCAAATGGGGGCGGGATTAGCAGTATCTGAAATGGTATTAGCTAACCCAAAAGTATGGAATACAGAAAAATCTAAACACCGTTTGATTCATGGAGATAAAGCTGGAATTTGCTCGGTGCAAATAGCAGGTTCAGATCCTCAGGAGTTAGCCTTTGCTGCGCAAGTGAATGTTGATAATGGTGCTCAAATCATTGATATCAACATGGGATGCCCAGCAAAAAAGGTCAATAAAAAATTAGCGGGTTCAGCTTTACTAAAAGAGCCTACTTTGGTCGAACAGATTGTAAAAGCTGTTGTTGATAAAGTAGACGTTCCAGTAACGCTGAAAATTCGTACCGGATGGTGTGAAAACTCGCGAAATGGCATTGAAATAGCGAAAATTGCTGAACACAACGGGATTCAATCTTTGGTGGTTCATGGTCGCACTCGCAACGACTTTTATAAAGGTGACGCTGAATACGACACCATTAAAGCAATAAAAAACGCGGTTTCAATTCCTGTGGTCGCTAATGGTGATATCACGAGTGCAGAAAAAGCAGCACACGTGCTGGATTACACAGGAGCTGATGCCATTATGATCGGCAGAGGTGCGCAAGGACGTCCATGGATATTTAGAGAAATTAATCATTTCTTAAATACTGGGCAAAAATTAGCATCACCCTCAATGGAAGAGGTACGTTCAATTGTTATTGAACACGTAAAAGAATTACACACATTTTATGGTGACTTTAAGGGTGTAAGATTTGCCCGAAAGCACGTTTCTTGGTACTTGCAGCAGCTTGATCAAGAAAAACAGTTTCGTTCTATTTTTAATGCATTAGAGTCTGAAGAACAACAGCTTGATGCATTGATTAGGTATTTTGATAATTTAATTTAAGAAAGAGTCTGAACTTTATGTTTGAACAAAATATTTCATCTCCATTCGTTACCGGTAACATGCAAACTCAAACTGAGGCATCTCCACTACGTAGCCAAGCAAAAATCGCTATCAGCAATTACTTATCACAATTAAATGGTAATGATGTTGACGACATGTACGACCTTGTACTTTCTGAAATCGAAGCGCCAATGCTTGAAGAAGTGATGAAGTATACGCGTGGCAATCAAACACGTGCAGCAAACTTACTAGGCATTAACCGTGGTACTTTACGCAAAAAGCTTAAAAAATACGGTATGAACTAATACTGCGCAGGGTAACCTGCCTCAAGAAAGCACCCTCGGGTGCTTTTTTACTTATTGATTGTGTAATTTGTTTGGTCATAAGAAAGCTTTCAAAGAATTGCACAAATATACGGATATTAACTGCCACGGACATGTGTCAAAGGCCAGACATAAATAACTAAATTTTAAAGGTAACTGATAAAGCAATGGATACTCCACGCCCAATTAAACGTGCACTTTTAAGTGTATCTGACAAAACTGGTATTGTAGATTTTGCTCGCAACCTAGCGCAAAAAGGTGTTGATATATTATCAACGGGTGGAACAGCTAAATTATTAGCTGATAACGGCATTCAAGTCACAGAAGTGTCAGATCATACTGGCCATCCAGAAATTATGGACGGTCGCGTAAAAACACTTCATCCTAAAATTCACGGTGGCATATTAGCTCGTCGTGGTACCGATGAAGCGGTGATGGTTGAAAATAATATTGACGCTATTGATATGGTTGTGGTCAATTTATATCCATTTGCCAATACAGTTGCTAATGATGATTGCACATTAGAAGATGCGATCGAAAACATTGATATCGGTGGACCAACTATGGTGCGCGCTGCCGCGAAAAACCATAAAGACGTTACCATTATTGTGAATGCAAGCGACTATGATCGTGTATTAGCTGAAATGAACGCTAACAATGATTCATTAACCTATACCACTCGCTTTGATTTAGCGATTGCCGCTTATGAGCACACCGCGAGTTATGATGGCATGATTGCGAATTATTTTGGTCGTATGTTAGCGGCTCACGGCAATGAAAATACGGAAGTAAACTTTGCTGATAAAGCAAAATTCCCCCGTACTTTTAATAGCCAATTTATTAAAACACAAGATCTTCGTTATGGTGAAAACTCTCACCAAGATGCAGCATTTTATGTTGAAGCTCATCCTGAAGAGGCTTCAGTTTCAACCGCTAAACAAATTCAAGGTAAAGCTTTATCGTACAACAACATTGCTGACACCGACGCCGCATTAGAATGTGTGAAAGAGTTTGAAGAACCAGCGTGCGTTATCGTAAAACATGCTAATCCTTGTGGTGTGGCGATCAGCGATAACATTTTAGGTGCTTACGAATTGGCCTATAAAACCGATCCAACTTCAGCATTCGGTGGCATTATCGCTTTTAACCGTGAGTTAGATGCTGATACGGCAGAAGCGATTGTTTCTCGTCAATTTGTTGAAGTCATTATCGCACCAAGCATTTCTGATGCAGCTGCGCAAATTGTCGCGGCTAAACCAAATGTGCGTTTATTAGAGTGTGGTCAATGGGATACACAAACAACAGGTTTTGATTACAAGCGTGTTAACGGTGGTTTATTGGTTCAAGATAGAGATCAAGGTCGAGTAACTGATGCTGATCTAAAAGTTGTGACTAAGCGTCAACCAACAGAAGATGAATTACGCGATTTAAAATTCTGCTGGAAAGTGGCTAAATTTGTTAAATCAAACGCTATCGTTTACGTAAAAAACAGTATGACGATTGGTGTAGGCGCAGGCCAAATGAGCCGAGTGTATTCTGCTAAAGTTGCAGGCATCAAAGCGGCAGACGAAAATTTAGAAGTCGCAGGTTCTGTTATGGCATCTGATGCGTTCTTCCCATTCCGTGATGGTTTAGATGCTGCCGCTGAAGCTGGCATTACTGCCGTTATTCAGCCAGGTGGTTCTATGCGCGATGATGAAGTTATTGCCGCAGCTGATGAGCATGGTATTGCGATGGTATTTACAGGAATGCGTCACTTCCGCCATTAATTAGCAAGTGGTTAGTAAGAGAATGAAACATCATTCTCTTTCTTTATTTTCTTTCGTTTTTAAATTAAGTGATAAGCATTGCTGGACAACTTTTTAGTCAATTGCTTTAGCAAGTTTACGATAAAAGAAATATTTTCAACGATGAATGAATGGATAATGCACTGTCTTCGTTCTTATTATCTGCTATAAATAACTACCACATAAAAACGACATTAATTAATCATTTATGGAAGAACCTATGAAAACAATAAAAACACTCATTGCTGCTTCATTAGTTAGTTTAACCTTTGCATCAGCAAGCTATGCCGATCAAACTCAGCTTGAGCAAGCTATTGCTGGTGAGCATCGTTCAGTAGAAAATAAAGCGCGTGATATCTATCGCCACCCTAAAGAAACGCTTGAGTTTTTAGGCTTTCATTCCAACATGACCGTTGTAGAAATTACACCAGGTGGTGGTTGGTATACTGAAATATTAGCACCAGCTTTAAAAGGAAGCGGTAAGTTAATAGGTGCTCACTATCCTGATACTGGCGAAGATAACTATTACAGTAATTCACGTAAAAAGTTAGAGAAAAAATTAGCGAGTGATGATGTATTTAGTGAAGTTGAGTTAAGCAATTTTATTCCTAAAAAAGCGAGTGCATTAGCGCCAATGGGAACAGCTGACTTAGTGTTAACTTTCCGTAACCTTCATAACTGGGGTGACGAAGGTGTACAACAAGTGTTTAAAGATGCATTTGATGCCTTAAAGCCTGACGGTATTTTAGGTGTTGTTGAACATCGCTTGCCAAAAGGTGCTGAAAGTAACGACATGAATCGTGGTTATGTCTCTGTTGAGCAAACCATAGCATTTGCCAAAGCTTCAGGTTTTGATCTAGCTGCGTCAAGCGAAGTCAATGCCAACCCTAAAGACAAAGCAAGTTATGAAAAAGGTGTTTGGACATTACCACCTAGCCTTGCTTTAGGTGATAAAGATAAAGAAAAATATTTAGCGATCGGTGAAAGTGACCGAATGACATTAAAATTTGTTAAAACAGCTAAATAATCACTTAAACAATTAATCGTTAGCATTCGTTGTTTCAGCGAGCTAAGAAATTGTTCGAAAATAGGTAATTACGACTTGCTCCTCAAAGAGAGCAAGTCTGTTTTTTAATAAAATTTAGGATTTAAGTTAAATGAATGTTTTGGTAATAGGTAGTGGTGGTCGCGAACATGCGCTGGCATGGAAGGCTGCACAATCAAGTAAAATTAGTAAAGTATATGTTGCTCCTGGTAATGCTGGTACAGCTACAGAGCATAAACTAGAAAATGTGAATATTTCCGTTGGTGACATTCCTGCTTTAGTTGATTTTGCTAAAACTCAAAATATTGCTTTAACTATTGTTGGTCCAGAACAACCGCTTGTTGATGGCGTAGTTGATGCTTTTCAAGCGCAAGGTTTAATGATCTTTGGCCCAAGCGCTAAAGCTGCTCAACTTGAAGGTTCTAAAGCTTTTACCAAAGACTTTCTTGCGCGAAATAATATTCCGACGGGGTATTACAAAAATTTTACTGAAATTGAGCCAGCACTTGCTTACGTTCGTGAACAAGGTGCACCTATTGTTGTAAAAGCTGACGGTTTAGCCGCAGGGAAAGGGGTTATTGTTGCTTTAACAGTTGAAGAAGCCGAAGCCGCGGTAAAAGATATGCTAGCGGGTAATGCTTTTGGCGACGCAGGACACCGCGTTGTGATTGAAGAATTTCTTGATGGCGAAGAAGCGAGCTTTATCGTCATGGTTGATGGTAAAAATGTATTGCCGTTTGCTACCAGTCAAGATCACAAACGTGCTTACAATAATGATGAAGGTCCAAATACTGGCGGTATGGGGGCTTATTCACCAGCACCAGTGGTTACTGACGAAATACATCAACGCATCATGAATGAAGTGATTTATCCAACTGTTGAAGGTATGGCAAACGAAGGCGCAGCTTATACTGGCTTTTTATATGCAGGTTTAATGATTGCTGCTGATGGTACGCCGAAAGTCATTGAGTATAACTGTCGATTTGGTGATCCAGAAACTCAACCTATCATGATGCGTTTAAATTCAGATCTAGTTGAGCTTTGTATGCTCGCTTGCAACGGAAAATTAGACGAAGCAACGATAGATTTTGATCCTCGTGCAGCGGTAGGTGTAGTTTTAGCGGCTGCGGGCTACCCAGGTAACTACCCTAAAGGTGATGTTATTCAAGGGCTTGATGTTAATACGTTAACTGACAGAAAAACTTTTCATGCAGGTACAGCCGAAAAAGATGGCAATATTGTCACCGCAGGTGGCCGAGTATTATGTGCAACTGCGTTAGGTGACAATGTGACTTCGGCACAACAAGCAGCATACCAATTGCTTGAGCAAATCACTTGGCAAGGTGTCGAATTTAGAACTGATATCGCTTATCGCGCAATCGCAAGAGAGCAAAAGTAATTTACTTTTCATAGAAAAATATCCAGTTAAAGATAATAAAAAGGCCGATGTTTTATCAACATAGGCCTTTTGTATTTATAGGATTTTAATAACGGACTAATGATTAGTGTTACTAAAATTAATCAATTTTTGCCAAGCCTTCAGCTTTAGCGCCACCCGCAATCGCTGCGCCAACAGCTATTTCTTGGCTTAAACCTGCTTTAACCGCAGTTTCAACGATTAACTTATCGTGTTTTTCATCACTGCTTGAAATCGCATGTGTAACGACTTCCTCACTATTATGAGGAAATAAATTAATGGCCCCCATAACGAAGTCAGCGACATCATCAGGTAACGCTTTGATTGCTCCTGTTAAAATATCCATTAACTTATCAGGGAAGCTATTCATGGTATTACTCATAACGGCCTGAGAAACAACAGGCTCAGTTTGTATCGCTACACGAACAATATTCTCAATATCAGCGGGATCATTTAATACAGCTATATTAACAATTTCTTGTGCATAGGCAGGTTCTGCTTCTACAGCAATGGCAATGATTTCAGATGGAGTTGCAACATTCGCTTTTAATAATACTTCTATCACATCACATGATAAAACGGGCTCAGCATTCATCGCCCCAAGCATGATTGCTTTATATTGTGTAGGATACTTATCTAATGCAACATTGAGAACAAGCTCAACTTGCTCTGGGTATCTTGCTAAAATTGAATTAACACTCTTTTCTACAGATATATGTCGCTTTACTTGTTGGTTTAAAATGTTGG
>DAINNQ010000091.1:0-8614 GCA_036735825.1 Alteromonadaceae bacterium
CTCAACCTCGATAAGACCACGACCAAGCGGTTTGCTTTTGCGCCGCGTGAACGCATGGCACTGAACGCAGCATGGCCTGGAGTATCTAAAAAGGTGATCATGCCATGACCAGTTTCTACATGATAGGCACCAATATGTTGCGTAATACCACCTGCTTCACCCGCAGCAACTTTTGCTTCACGAATGTGATCAAGTAATGATGTTTTACCGTGATCAACATGCCCCATGATAGTGACAACAGGCGCACGCGTTATTGCTTCACCAGAGTCACCACGATCAGATAATACCGCTTCTTCAAGCGCATTTTCTTTCACTAAAACAACTTCGCGGCCCATTTCTTCTGCAACTAACGCAGCTGTTTCTTGGTCAATCACTTGGTTAATGGTGGCCATAGCTCCCATCTTAAACATAGCTTTAACCACTTCTGCGCCTTTAACTGACATTTTGTTAGCTAATTCAGCAACAGAAATTGTTTCACCAATGCGCACTTCTTGTAATTTAGTTTCCACAGGCTTAGTAAAACCATGTTTTAAACTTTGAGGTGCTGATAAAGTTTGCTTACCTTTGCCTTTTCCTCTTAATGGTTTTTCTGGCTGATTATGGCTTTTCTTTCTGCGACGACGGCGACCGCCATCATCTTCAGAATCAATTTTATCTTCAGCTTCTTGCGCATATTTAGATGACGTTAAGTGAACAACTTCTTTCTCTTTCGCTTTACGCTCTGCTTCTTCAGCTTTCCAACGTGCTTCATTTTCTTCCGCAAGTTTTCTTGCTGCTTCTGCCGCTGCTTTCGCTTCTGCTTCTGCTTTAGCTGTCGCTTCTTTTTCAGCTTGTAAACGTAGCTTCTTAGCTTCTTCACTTTCAACTACAGGAGGAGTTTTCTCAATTTGTTCAGCTTTAGCTTTCGCCGCTTGTTTTGCTTTCGCCTCAGCTTCTTCTTTAGCTTTTGCTTTACGTATCGCTTCTGCCGCTGCTTTGGCTTCGGCTTCAGCTTTAGCTTTTTGAATAGCTTCAGCTTCTGCTGCTGCTTTTGCTTCGGCTTCTGCCGTCGCTTTAGCTTCTGCTTCGGCCGCGGCTTTTGCTTCAGCTTCTGCAATTTGTTGTTCTTCTAATTCACTGCGTTTGACATAAGTGCGTTTTTTGCGCACTTCTACTTGCACTGATTTAGCTTTGCTGCCACTGCCCATGACAAGTGTTGATTTCTTTTTACGGCTCAACGTCATTTTATTAGGTTTTGCCGATGAATCATCACCATGTTGTTTTTTAAGATGCTCTAAAAGCAATTCTTTTTCTTCTTGAGAAATCGAATCAGATGCTTTTTTGCTAACACCGATATCTGCCAATTGGTTTACCAGTCTGTCGACCGGTGCACCTATTTCATTGGCAAGTTCTTCTACTGTTACAGATGCCATCTATTTAGTTCTCCCGGCGATTTTATTCTTCATTGAACCAGCAAATATTACGTGCAGCCATAATTAGCTCACCCGCTCTGGTTTCATCTAATTCTTCAATGTCAGCGATTTCATCAACACCTTGTTCAGCTAGATCTTCTAAGGTGATCACACCTCGGCTTGCTAAAACAAATGCTAAATGACGGTCCAAACCTTCTAATGCTAACAAATCAGCGGCTGGTTCAGCATTTTCTAACGACTCTTCGTTCGCTAATGCTTTGGTTGTTAGTGCCGCTTTTGCTCTTTCACGCAACTCTTCAACAATGTCTTCGTCCATACCGTCAATTTCTAATAATTCGGCGGCAGGTACGTAGGCTATTTCTTCTAAAGAAGTAAAGCCTTCATCAGCAAGTAAAGTTGCAAAATCTTCATCAATATCTAATTGCTCTGTAAACAACGTTAATACTTTGTCGTTTTCAGCTTGATGTTTTTCGTTCATATCACTTACTGTCATAACATTCAATTCCCAGCCAGTTAACTGACTAGCAAGACGAACGTTTTGACCGCTACGACCAATTGCCATAGCTAAGTTGCCTTCTTCAACAGCGATATCCATTGTACCTTTGTCTTCATCAACAATAATTGAAGCAACTTCTGCTGGTGCCATGGCGTTGATTACGAACTGCGCAGGATTATCATCATAAAGAACGATATCGACACGCTCTCCACCTAATTCACCTGAAACAGCTTGTACACGTGAACCACGCATACCAACACACGCACCTACTGGATCAATACGTTTGTCATTTGATTTCACGGCGATTTTAGCGCGTGAACCTGGATCTCGTGCTGCACCTTTAATCTCAAGCATTTCTTCGCCAATTTCTGGCACTTCTACACGGAAAAGCTCAACCAACATTTCAGGTTTTGTACGGGAAACAAATAATTGCGCGCCACGTGCTTCAGGTTTTATTGCATACAATAAACCTCGAACACGGTCACCCGGACGAAATATTTCACGAGGTAATAAATCATCACGGTAAATGATGGCTTCAGCATTATTGCCTAGATCTAAGATTACACTGTCACGACTGGCTTTTTTCACCACACCCGTGATCAATTCACCCACTTGCTCTTGATAAGCATCAACCACTAAAGCACGTTCTGCTTCACGAACTTTTTGTACAATAACTTGCTTAGCGGTTTGTGTAGTAATACGGTCAAATTTAACGGATTCGATTTGCTCTTCAATATAATCACCTAAGTTCAATTCAGGATCGTCATATTGCGCTGCAGCTAAACCAATTTCAGCATAAGGATTAGCCATTGGTTCATCTGTATCTTCAACAACTAACCAACGTCTAAATGTATCAAATTCACCTGTTTTACGATCAATAGAAACGCGAACTGCAATGTCGCCATCATATTTTTTCTTCGTTGCTGTTTCTAATGCAGTTTCCATCGCTTCAAAAATACTTTCGCGTGGTAACGCTTTTTCATTAGAAACGGCATCTACAACCAGTAATATTTCTTTACTCATGCTACTTAGCCTTTATAAATCGTTATAATTCAATAAATTAATCAAAATTAGGAACAACATTGCCTTTGTCTACATTGCTGAAAACAAGTTCATATGCTTCCCCATCTACCGTTACTATTAAGTTGTCGTTTTCTATTGTTTCAAGTTTCCCTTTAAACTTACGACGACCGTTTAACGGAAGCGATAATCTGACATTAACCGTTTCACCAATAACCGCTTGATAATGTTCTAGGGTAAATAATGGGCGATCTAAACCCGGTGATGAAACTTCTAAATTGTATTCTGTACTGATTGGGTCTTCTACGTCTAGAATGGCGCCAACTTGACGACTAACCTCCGCACAATTATCAACATTAATGCCATTTTCATGATCAATAAAAATTCGTAATATTGAATGCTTTCCAGCACTTACGAATTCAATACCTAACAATTCCACGCCAACTTCTTCAACGGCTGGTCGCAACATTTCCGTTAACTTGTGTTCAAATTTAGCCAAGCAGCTTCTCCAATTATCTAGCTTTCAGGTACAAAAAAAGGGCTTATAGCCCAGCGATAAAACTTGCTGTGATTGTACCAGCAATAGGTACAAAAAAACCCCAAATTCGGGGCCTATATTCACTGACCCACGATGATTACCAAAAAATGTAAAATTACAAGATTCAGTGTCCAAAGCAATAAGAAGATATTTCAGGATTTATACCTTAATGTCCCCCAGTGATTTATTGCCCCAGATGAGATGTGCGAATTATATAGAGTTAAAGATACATTCGCAAGGGGCAATACCGTTATAACTGTAATTAACAAGGTTTAATCTATTGGCTTTGTTGGTTTTTCGCTGAAGCTATGATTTTTAAAACAAATATAAACCGAATAAACAGGGTGTTAGCTTTAAAATATTATTCATGATATAACAAGGATTAACAGTTTATTTACTATGTTGTAACTCGCTTAAAACTAAGGTCTGTTAATCTTTCATTTTGGTCTCTGCTATAGACTAATTTTCAAGTTAACAAGGCGAAAAGAGTGTGATGTAGTCATTCTACTTAAACGATTTTCAACGATGTTAGGTTGAAAATTAGCCATAGCCCTTCGGGTTGCCTTGAAAAAGCGTCATTCTTTGTTGCTAAATATGCATTTGGAACAACCAAACATTATATTTAGCGCCTCGATTGCCATCTTTTTCAAGGCAACAGAGAGTTAAAATGAAGGGTCAACAGTCCCTTAGCAAATAATGACTATTTTATATTGCGAACTTGCGTTAAATTGTCGTTATAAATTACAAGTTAGTATCGCTGCTGAAATCATTATTTTCATCGGTAAAGTTAAAGGGTTTTTATGTATACGTATTCGCAGTTAATTTCCAAAAACATGATGGGTGCTGCCGCTTTAAGTGTCATTTTTACTGGCATTATACTTTTCCTCACCTCTAATCAAGTAGCTGAACAACAAAACCTTCAAAAAGAATTAGTTAAACAATATTTTTCCACAAAATCTGACGCATCAACTCAGGATATAAATCAACTTGCCAAGGTGTTAACACATACTAAAATGTTATCGTCTTTAAAAATCGATACATTAACCAATGAAAACGTCTTTCAATCACCTAAACCAACAGCTGCGCAATCAAGTTGGTTAGCGAATATCATTACGCCAGAGCCTGCGAAGATTACATTAAATGAACAAAATATCACTATATTGTTTACGATTAACCCGTCTGAACAAGCATCTCTATTGCTTTATACCTGCTTAGCTATATTCGTGGTTTCACTATTATTAACATTGATTGCAGGAATTTTTAGTGTAGAGCGATATAAAAGCATTATTCAAAGCATTAACTTGCAAATAAAAACCGAATTAAGCCAAGTGTTAAATACCAGTGAAAAAGCCGATAGCAAACCTCAAGAAGCGCTATTTGATCTACCTGAGTTAAATGCAGGTTTAGCCGAAATAAAAGCCCAAATCAATAATCATATCAATGATACCGGAGCTTTGAAAAAAGAAGCGTATATAGAGCCTTTAACTCAACTTGAAAATCGCTCTCGTTTCGTGCAATTTTTTGAAAGTAAAAATGAGTCGATTGATTTTGGCGTATTAACCATTACAAGATGCTCAGAGTTACAAACCATCAACCAAATTCATGGTTACAGTGAAGGTGATAATTATATTTGTAAAGTGTCTGATATTTTAAAAAGTGCGAGTGCTAAATTTCAATCAGCAAAAATATTTAGATTAAACAGCTCTGATTTTGCTACGATTTTACCTAACACAACGCTCAAAGCCGCCGAAGGTTACGCTGAAGAAATCATGAGAAAGTTCAATGATTATCAGCAATCGTCTGATCTAGATTCTGTTGGCTATACAGGCCTTGTGTATTTCGAAAAAAACAATCCATTAGGTGAACTATTAGCATTGGCAGATACTGGAATAAGTGTTGCTCAAACGAAACAATTAAACGCTTGGTATGCTCAAACTGACACAGATATTCTCGAAAGTAGTAGTGCCAGTTATGGTAATCAAAACTGGCGACAAGAAATCGATAATGTATTAACTAATCAACGGGTTAAACTATTAGTTCAACACATTAAGCCAACAGGTAGGAATGCCAAAGTTTATAGTGAAATATTAGCGCGATTTTTAAATTCAAATAATGAGATGTTACCAACCGCTTCTTTTATCGCTATGGCAGAAAAACTCGATAAAATTGTTGATGTTGACCGCATGATCATCGAACAAGCTATTGCAGAAATTGCTTCAAAAAATCTTCGCGACCAACATTTCGGTATAAATATCAGTTCACGTACTATTCACGATGAACATTTTCTCATTTGGCTAGAACGCAAGTTATTAAAAGATCCTGCGATTGCATCAAATCTTGTTTTTGAGATAACCGAATACGGTTTACAACAAAACTTAAAAACCAGCAAACGCTTCATTGATATGATCCATCGAGTTGGCGCTCGCGTCACCGTTGAAAGATTTGGTGTTGGCTTAACTTCCTTCAAGTTTTTTAGAGATTTAAAACCTGACTTCATCAAAATGGACAGCACCTACACTCACGATATTGATGAAGATAAAAACAATCAATACTTCCTTAGATTAATGGTAGATCTAGCGCATCGATTGAGTATCACGGTACTAGCAGAAAGTGTTGAAAGCCAAGAAGAAAAATACACATTAGAAAAACTATTCATTGACGGTTGCCAAGGCTTTTATATTGGTCGACCTGAGTCTTTATAGTTAACGAAAAACCATCAATTCAATCAACTTTAAAGTGCTTATTATTTAAAATAAGCACTTTTCAATTCAAGCATAGTCAGGCATATAGGTTTCTTGCGTTTTATCAAATCTTGCGGATTTGTTATATCAATCTGAGCTAATACTAAAGCGAAAATTATAGCTAAAATTTTTATTTCGACTTGTTAAAAATCAAAAATAATACCCTTACTTTTTCTAAGTAAAAATTACCGTCCATTTTTACAAATTCGCCAGTAGTTATATTGCATAAGCAATATAATTAATTTCATTGAGCTGTTGTTATCTGTGGCATAAAATCGGATAATACCGTTAATTTTTTCATTATCATTAATTTAGCATGACTGACTACCTCTTATTATTAGTGGGCACAGTACTAGTAAATAACTTTGTTTTAGTGAAGTTCCTTGGCTTATGCCCTTTTATGGGAGTTTCTTCTAAAGTAGAAACCGCTATTGGCATGTCATTCGCTACAACGTTTGTTATGACCTTAGCGTCATTACTCAGCTACATAGTCGAAGGTTATATTCTAGCGCCACTTGGATTAGAGTACTTAACTACAATGACATTTATATTAGTGATTGCCGTAGTTGTGCAATTTACTGAAATGGTCGTGCATAAAACCAGTGCTAATCTCTACCGTTCTTTAGGTATCTTCTTACCTTTAATTACCACCAATTGTGCTGTTTTAGGTGTCGCGTTATTAAATATGTATGAACAACATAATTTTTTAGAATCAATTATTTATGGTTTTAGTGCCGCTTTAGGGTTTTCACTTGTCTTGATCATGTTTTCAGCCATGCGCGAAAAACTCGCCAATGCCGATGTGCCTAAACCATTTAAAGGGTCTGCAATTGCCATGATCACAGCAGGTTTAATGTCATTAGCCTTTATGGGCTTCACTGGATTGGTGAAATTTTAATGACAACAATAATTGCGATCCTTGTTATCGGTTTAATTGGTTTAGCTTTTGGAGCACTGCTTGGTTATGCCTCAGTGCGTTTTAAAGTTGAAGGTGACCCACTGGCTGAACAACTTGATGCACTGTTACCGCAAACGCAGTGTGGTCAATGTGGTTACCCTGGCTGTAAGCCTTATGCTGAAGCCGTGGCAAATGGCGAAGCCATTAACAAATGTGCCCCTGGTGGCGACGATACCATAAAAAAAATAGCCGATTTAATGGGAGTTGAAGTACAACCGCTTGATGAAAACCATCAAACCGACAACACACCAAAAGTTGCTTACATTATTGAAGAAGATTGTATCGGCTGCACTAAGTGTATTCAGGCTTGTCCAGTAGATGCCATTATCGGCACGACAAAACAAATGCATACCGTGATTATCGACGAATGTACAGGCTGTGATCTTTGCGTTGCACCTTGCCCTGTTGATTGTATTGAAATGCGACCTATTGCTCAAACCACTAAAAATTGGCAATGGGATCTTAGCAGTATTCCTGTAGTACAAGTAGATTAAAGAGGTTTCATGGAATCCGTTATTGAACGCATCGAAAAAGGACGTTTCTGGAAATTCCACGGAGGTATTCACCCGCCGGAAATGAAATTTTTGACTACTGACAAACCTATCCGTCCGTTAGCCATACCACCTGAACTCATTATTCCAATTCAGCAACATATTGGTGAAGCGGGTGAAATTATTGTTCAAGTTAATGATTTAGTTCTTAAAGGGCAAGCGTTAACTCGCTCAACCTCGCCTTTATCTGTGCCTGTACATGCACCAACCAGCGGTAAAGTTATCGCTATTGAAGAATCGACAATCGCTCATCCTTCAGGTTTACAAGAGCTGTGTATTAAACTCGCCCCTGATAATGAAGATACATGGTGCGAACGCCAAGCAACGCCGCAATATCAAGAACTAACGAAATATCAAATCATTGAGAAAATTGCTCAAGCAGGGATTGCTGGCATGGGTGGCGCAGGTTTTCCTACTCATATCAAAGTGAATAGCAACAATCAGATTAATTATTTGATCATCAACGCTGTGGAATGTGAGCCTTATATAACCGCTGATGATCTGCTTATTAGAGAGCATTGTGCTGCCATTGTTGATGGCATTAAGATTTTAGATCACTTACTTGAACCCGCTTTTATTTTAATTGGTATTGAAGATAACAAACCAGAAGCCATTCAAACCTTGCAAAAAGCCACGCAAGAGATAGACAAAATTAAAGTGTGCGTTTTGCCAACTAAATATCCAACCGGTGGTGAAAAGCAACTCATTAAAGCATTAACTGGGCAAGAAGTACCTGTAGGCGTGATCCCAAGTAGTTTAGGCATAGTTATGCAGAACGTTGCAACTTGTTTTGCTATTTCAGATGCGGTTATTTTTGATACACCATTGATCAAACGCGTCGTTACAGTTTCTGGTCAAGCGCTTAATAAGCCCCAAAATGTCTGGGCATTACTTGGTA
>DAINNQ010000092.1:0-8608 GCA_036735825.1 Alteromonadaceae bacterium
AAAATAATAAGGATAAAACCATGAACGCTTTTTCTAAAACATTTTCTAAAACATTTTCTAAAACATTGTTAATCTCTTCACTTGCCATAGCTTGTGCACAAGTGAAGGCTTCTGATATTTCTACCGCTATTCATCAAGACTACCAACAACATTTGGCACCGCTTTGGGATCATTTTCACCGTAACCCTGAGCTATCGTTAATGGAATTTAAAACCGCTAAACGCTTAGCTGCTGAAATTCGCGCTGCAGGATTTGAAGTAACGGAAAATGTAGGTGGCACAGGTATTGTTGCGCTCATGAAAAATGGTGAAGGCCCAACCGTGATGATGCGAGCTGACATGGACGGCTTGCCAGTCAAAGAAATGTCAGGTTTAGCGAATGCGTCGCAAGTGACAATGAAAGATTGGAATGGCGAAGAAGTAGGGGTGATGCATGCTTGTGGTCATGATGTGCATATCACCAGCTTAGTGGGTACGGCTCGTTTTATGGCCGAGAATAAAGATAAATGGTCAGGCACGTTAATGCTTATTGGCCAACCTGCCGAAGAACGTGGTCCTGGAGCATCGGCGATGATGGATGATAATTTATGGCAAAGATTTCCTCAGCCTGACTATGCCTTTGCTTTTCATGTAGATGCTAATGCTGAAGCTGGAAAAATCGTCGTTGATGAAGGCTCACCATACGCAGGTGCTGATACGGTTGATATTACGATTCATGGCATTGGCGCTCATGGTGCATCACCTCATCAAGGTAAAGACCCTATTGTCATCGGCGCGCAAATGGTGAATAACTTTCAAACTATTGTTAGCCGTGAATTAGCACCACGTGATGCTGGCGTTGTGACCGTGGGCGCATTTCATTCGGGCACAAAGCATAATATTATTTCTGATCAAGCACATCTGCAATTAACCGTACGCAGCTTAAATCCGAGAGTACGTGAGCAATTACTCACTGCTATTAAACGCATTGCTATTGGCACCGCTAAAACAGCTGGATTACCAGATGATAAATTACCTGAGGTTGTTGTCAGCGAATTTTCATTCCCGCCAACGTATAACAATAAGCAGTTAGCACAACGCGTGAAAAGGGTTTTAACTGAGCAAATGGGCGAAGAAAAATTAATTCCACCGTCAACATTAGGCATGGGCGCGGAAGATTTTGGTTTTTTCACCACGGAGCCTTATATTCCAAGTGTTTATTTAAAAGTGGGTGGTACGCCAGCTGAAGATTTTGAAAACGCAAAAAATGGTGGGCCTGCGGTAGCTAGTCATCATAGCCCGTTATTTAAAATATCACCTGAGCCGTCAATTAAATCAGGTGTTGAAGCAACGGTGCATATTTTAATGGATATCATGAAAAAATAGAGGATTGATAAAGCTGTCTAGCATCTTAATTTTCTTAATAATGCTAGACAGTTAAAAACAAGCCCAGTTTTAACAAGCTCAGTTTTAACAAGTTCAGTTTTAACAAGTTCAGTATTAGCCAGTATTTCTCATACCGGTTGCTATACCTGCCATAGTCACCATTAACAGTTGTTCATTGTCTGGATGTTCAGGCTGTTGACGCAAACGTTTTAACGCTTCAATTTGAATTAAATGCAACGGCGCTAAATAGCCACGGCGTAATTCAAAAGAATTAAAATTCCATTGGTCGTTTTTCAATAAACTGTCTTGAGCTAACAAGTTTAATAAGGTTTTCTTATCGGCTGCTAACTGCTGGCGTAATTCTTCGCCCATATATTTTAAGTCGTCATCAACTAACGCTTCGTCATACAAGGCGGCAATTTGACCATCAGATTTTGTATAAACCATCTCTGTTAATGAAATACGTGACTTAAAATACGGCCAAGTGGTTAACATATCACGCATTAGTTCGCTGTTTGCTTGGTAGGCTTGTTCGATGGCGCTACCTAAGCCGAGCCAACTGGGTACAACTAAACGGTTTTGGCTCCAAGCAAATATCCAAGGTATCGCTCTAAGTGATTCAATACCACCATCGGATTTACGCTTGCTAGGGCGCGAACCTAAAGGCAAAGAAGCAAGCTCTTGCTCGGGTGTGGCTTGGCGAAAATATTTAACGAAATTTTCATTGGTTTGCACATACGAGCGATACATTGCACAGCTTGACTCTGCCATGTCGTCCATTAATTTACGCCACGCTGCTTTAGGTGCAGGAGGCGGCGTGATCAAACATTCTAAAATTGCCGAGGCATATAAATGCAAGCTGCGAGTAGCAAGGTTTGGTAAACCAAATTTATAGCGAATAGTTTCACCTTGCTCAGTCACTCGCAAGCCGCCGTCTAAGGTGCCTGGAGGTTGAGAAGCAATTGCGGCATGAGCTGGGCCGCCGCCGCGACCAATGGTACCACCGCGACCATGAAATAATTTCAGCACAATGTCTTGCTCTTTAAATACTTCCACTAACTGTTCTTGGCATTGATATTGTCCCCATGTTGCTGCTAACACGCCAGCGTCTTTCGATGAGTCACTATAACCAATCATGACGTAATGTTGCTTATTACAGTACGCTTTGTAATTGTCGATTTTCAGCAATTCAGACATCACTTTAGGGGCATTATTTAAATCGTCTAACGTTTCAAATAATGGTGCAATTGGCATTTGCCAATTCACTCCTGAGGCTTTCATCAATAAATTAACGGTCAGAATGTCACTGACTTTACTGGCCATTGAAATAATATAAATACCAAATAATTCAGCGGGTTGCTGCGCTATCATGGCAAATGTGTCGAGCACTTCTTGCGTGTCTTCGCTCCAAGAGATGGCAGGCAATAATGGCCGCGGATTTTGTATCTCTTTGATCAGAAACGCTTGACGAGTTTGTTCGTCCCAACGGGAAAAATCACCCATACTCAATGCTTGCGTGATTTCTGCTAATGCGCTTTCATGGCGTTCACTGTGCTGACGAATATCGAGTTTTACTAGTGAAATACCAAAACAGTTCACTTTGCGTATCATGTCTAATACCAGTGAATTCGCGATTTTATCTAAACCAACGGCGAGTAAGCTGTCGCGACACGCAATTAATGGCGCTCGAAGTTGCTCAGAGTGATTTAACACACCGTGAGTTTCGCCCAATTTTAATTGTTCAATACTAAATTTTAATAACTTAATTGTTGCTTGCAGTTGGCAACGGTAAGGCCCAACGTTATCAACATCTGCTTCGAGTAACGTTTCTGACGCTTTACGCATTGAAAGCTCTAAAAATAACTGTTCAAAGTCTTCAAGATAAAGGTTTGCAGCGATCAGTCTGGCATTTAATAACGCTTTTTCGCTTAACTTTGCCGTCACAAACGGGTTACCGTCTCTATCACCCGCCATCCAACTTGCCATCGTGATCGGGTTATAGTCGATAGGTAACTCTTGCTGAGTAACGTTAAGCGATAATTGATTAAGCTCTTTTAAAAATTTAGGTACAGCAAACCAAAAGCTGTCGGCAATGGTGTTTAATCCCCAGTAAGACTCATTCAATGGCGTTGGTCTTTGCTGGCGAATTTCGTCGGTGTGCCATGCTTGTTGAACTAATTCGCTAATGCGAGGATGTGAAGCATCATTGGTTTGATCTAATGTTTCGGCTATTTGATTATATTTGTGAATAAAGGTGCGACGATTGACTTCTGTCGGGTGAGCCGTTAAAACAAGCTCTATATGAAGTTTTTCAAGGGCTTGTTGAAATTTCTCAGGTGCAACATCACCTAATTTTTCACTTAAATCTTCTAATGGGTGTGGCAGGTCTAACTCATCCAAACCTTGAGCACTGGTGGTATATTGCTGTTCGGCAACATTGGCTAAGTTTAAAAACTGGCTAAAAGCACGGGCATAAATCAATAATTCTGCTTCGCTGTAGCCAGCAATTTTCGCTTGCAATTGCTGCACTATATTGGCGTTGTCAGGTGAAATTTCGCGACCGAGTAATCGCATTTCTTCAATATTTTCAATCCACTGAGCACCTTGTTCATCGGCAATGGTTTGGCCGAGCAAAGTGCCTAATTCTCGTACGTTTTGTTGAATATTCTCTAACATATTAAGACTCTACACCTTAAGTAGGTATTGAAATTGATTCATGGTGATATGATACTAATCAACTCGTTTGATAATTAAAAATATATATTTTTAATTAAATGTATAGATAAATGTCTATATAGCTGTGGTTTTAATCAAAAGTTAAAAGTTAAAAGTTAAAGGTTTAAAAATGGCAACGCGATCACCGACATTACGACAAATGCAAATTCTATTGGCTCTTGCTGAATATAAAAGCGTCTCGCGTGTTGCTGAGGTGTTGCATATCTCTCAACCTTCCGTGTCTATACAGCTTAAAAATTTAACTGAAGTGCTTGGCTGTCAGCTCTATCACCTCAATGGTCGAAATGTTGAGTTTACACAAGGGGGCATTGCGGCGATCAATACCGCTCGTGAAATGTTTTTCGCCTTGGATAAATTACATATTGAACTTGAAGATTTAAAAGGGGCAAAATCTGGGGTGCTAAAACTCGCCGTAGTATCAACGGCAAAGTATTTTCTGCCGATTTTACTGGGTCCTTTTTGTAAACGATATCCGCTGATTGACGTGCAATTAAATATTGGTAATCGCGAACAAATCATTCAGCGCTTCAATCAAAACAAAGACGATTACTATATTTTTAGCCAATATCCTCAATCGGAAAACCTGATTGCCGAGCCGTTTTTAGAAAACCCTTTGGTGGTTGTTGCACCTGTTAATCATGAGTTGACGAAAAAAATGCCGATTAGCTTAAATCGTTTATCTCATTATCCGTTTTTACTGCGCGAGCAAGGCTCGGGTACACGAAATTCCATCGATGATTTTTGTCAGCAGCATCACATCAGCCTGAAAGCTAAAATGACGATTGAAAGTAATCAAGCGATTAAACAATCAGTTATCGCGGGCTTAGGGCTGGCAATATTAAGTAGTCATACCCTTGATTACATGCAAGATGACAACTTAGTACGATTAGATGTGGAACATTTTCCGATCAAAAGTCAGTGGTATTTAGTGCGCAATAAAAAGCGGCATCAAACTATTTTAGCTGAACTGTTTTATCAATATTTACAAGATGAAGGATTGGAAAAGCTCACAAAAATCGCTCATGAACAAAGTAAAAGTTAGACCTTCACAAAAGGGAGTTATGGTGTGGCTAGCAAGGATGCCATTAAGCAAAATATGATATCAGGTGGAAATTTTTAATGGGCATCTAGATATAAACTCTGGGAGCACTTTATCGGAGTAATAAACTATACGGAAATAATGACATCCGTTTGAAACAGCTTGATTTTCAAAAAAAATTTTAGCTTCATCATCTGAGAGTCTTGAAATTAAATCATTGGCTATTTGTGAGTAATATACATACTTGCTTAATTGCTGACTTTCTTGGGGAGTGTTATCTAAAAACTTGGGTGCGTTATCTAAAAGATTAGTTGAGTGATTGGCATCATAAACGCTGTATCTGTTTTTATATGCTAAGCGATTATTAGCGAATTCCATTTTAACTTTGTTTTCAACTTCTTTTATGATTTCAGTGGATACTCTTTTTAATAATTGAATGTTGATGGCTACTAAAGTGTTAATTGTTACCCTGTCTTTATTTGTTTTTTTTAATTGCTCAGCTATGTTTTCATAAATATTCTTATTAATAATATCTGTACCTAAGCGTTTATTTTCTGGTTCAAAAAATGTATCTACTGGGTTATCACTCTGCCAAATATAATAAGCTTGCTGTAATGTGAAGGATGATTGAAAACTTATAAAGTAAAAGAGCAAACCGACAGCAAAGGTAAGTGAGCAAAATATATAGGTACTTTTCATTGTCATTATTAATACTTCCTTGATTATCTGAAAAATATACTAATAAAAACTATGTAAAACACAACGATTTTTTGGCTAAATATATAAGACATGACTTTTTGGCTTTACTGTTTCCAGCAAGCATTTGTTTTTTCATTGCAATTGTTTATAAAATTTACACTAAAAATCGCATCTAACATTTTAGTGCAGTTATTGTTAACTAAGACTACTCAACTTTTTCATCTCTAAAAGATTCTGCATTTAAATGATGCTTATTTAACAGTTTATAAAATTCGGTTCTGTTTCTTTGGGCGATACGTGCCGCTTGTGAAACGTTGCCTGCGGTGATGTTCAATAACTTTGCTAAATAGTCACGCTCAAAATGATCTCTCGCTTCTTGAAATGATGGCAGTTGTGCGGTTTTATCTCGTAAGGCATTGCGGATCAAAGCTTCACTGAGCATAGGCTCACTAGAAAGCGCTATGCTTTGCTCAACCACATTTTGCAGTTGGCGAATGTTTCCTGGCCAAGGTGCGCTGATCAAAAGTTCCATGGCTTCTTTGGCAAATCCTTTGATTAAGTGGCTAGATTTACTTTTTGATTGCTCGAGGAAATATTGCGCCAATAAAGGAATATCTTCACGGCGTTCTCTTAATGGGGGGAGTTCTAGCTCCACCACATTGAGGCGGTAATATAAATCTTCCCTAAAAGTTTGTTTTAAAATTGCTTTTTGTAAATTTTGATGAGTAGCGGCTATGACGCGAACATCGATTTTGATTGAGGTTGTACTGCCTAATGGGCGTATTTCTTTTTCTTGTAGTGCCCTTAGTAATTTGACTTGAAAGGTCATCGGCATATCGCCAACTTCGTCTAAAAATAAGGTGCCACCTTCAGAGGCTTCAAATAAACCTATGTGATTTTTTTCAGCACCTGTGAACGCGCCTTTGCGGTGTCCAAATAATTCAGATTCTAATAACTGCTCTGGAATTGCGGCACAATTTATCGCGGTAAAGGGATTGTTTTTACGATGGCTTGCTAAATGAATAGCCTTTGCGAGTAATTCTTTACCTGTGCCACTTTCACTTTGAATTAAAAGACTAAAATCACTGGCGGCTACTTGTTTTGCTTGTTGAAGAAGCGCGGTCATTACACCACTTCTGCTGATGATTTTTTCACGCCAAACTTCTTTGTTAGGTTGCTGCAAAGAAAAGTTCGCTTGTGGTTGTAAGCGAATGGCTTGTTCGACGGTATCTAATAATTCTTGGCTTTCAAAGGGTTTTGTCAGAAAGCTAAATACGCCTTGCTTAGTTGCATTTATCGCATCAGGAATTGTACCGTGTGCGGTCATGATGATCACGGGGAGGTTAGGTTGTTGCTGGCGAAGCTTTTCGAACAATGCCATGCCATCCATACCTTCCATGCGTAAATCACTGATCACAAGTTGTGGAGCGCCACCTTCAAAAATACCCAGCGCTTCTTTGGCATTATTTGCTGACTGAACTTGATAGCCAGCAGCAGATAAGCGAATACTCAATAATCGCAATAAACTCGGATCATCATCAACGATTAAAATGTTTTCTTTGTTGGTGGTAAGGTTTGTCATAGGTTGTCTGCCACAGCGCATTTATGCGAGAAATAGTTAATGGTCATTACTTTCGATTATGCTTTTGCTCTCGTTTTTGGATTTGTCTGCTGGTGTTAAAAGAGGCGCATTATTAGGTTGTTGATTCATATTTTGACGACTTTCTGGTTTTTCACCTACATTACTTTCAATATCAAGCTCTATTCGTTTTAGTTGAGCGATTTGCTTGCTAAGTTTGTTTATCTCGGTTTGTTGAACACTGCGCTCGACATTGTAATTGCTCTCATTTTCCACCACGAGTTGTTTGGTCATAAGTAATTTATTTGACGTTAAAATTTGCTGATTAAGTTGATCGGTTAATAAGCTGATGAAGGCAAAGTCAGCGGTAGATATTTGTGAGGCAAGTTCAGGCGTTGGGTCAAAATTATTTAAAAGGGTTTTTGCGGTATAAGGATTATAAATGGGTGAACTTGGCAAAGCATAAAGTAACACCAAGTTGATATTGGCGGCGTCATAATTGGCTGAAATATTGTCTTTTTGCAATGCGATTTCAGTGAGCAATTCTTGGTTCGAAAGGTTTTTAAGCCATAAATAATAATTGCTATATTTAGCTTCTTCGATTGTCGCTGGCGCTGTTAATTGACAGCCTGATGTTACTGACATTATCGTTAAAAAAAACAGAATACGGCAGAGGTTTTGCTTTTTCGCGTTGTGCAAGCCGAGTGAGATTACTGGGAAATGGGGTAAAAAATGTATCACACGTTTTCTCCGTGACGATTTAAAGGAAAATACAGGGTGGCGCGTAAACCCTTTGCTGTTTCTTCGTTTTCAGCATGGTTATCAGCGTTGTTATCAATGGGGTTATCAATAGTGTTTTCAATAGGGTTATTGCCAATGGTGATATTCGCGTTAAGCCGCATCAAAAGCTCTTTGACAATGGTGAGCCCAAGCCCGCTGCTTTTAATTGTGGATTCTTGTGGAGCTGGCCCTTGATAAAAGGCATCGAAGATTTTTTCTTGCAGCTCCAAAGCAATACCTGGGCCTTGGTCGCATACCTCAATAATACATTGCTCATTAAGTGTTTTGGCATTGATGGTGATGTGACCTTCGTTTGGAGAATACTTAATGGCATTCGACAATAAGTTATCAAGCACTACAGATAACTGCTTGGCATTTGTGCGCAGCGTAATGTTTTGCAAATGAGTATTT
>DAINNQ010000093.1:0-8604 GCA_036735825.1 Alteromonadaceae bacterium
CTATCATATTGGCCCATTTATCTACTTGATTAGCATGTTTAATGACCGTAGGATCAATAATATCAGGGCTATACGGTTGTTCTGAAATCGTTGAAATATCAGGCACATGCTCATTCTTTGATTTTAATGCACTTTCTTCTTTCGGTTGCTGACGCTTTAAAGCGTCATTCGGCTTTTTTCCTGCCGTCTCCAAAGATTTTTTTCGGCTTCTAAGCATGTTCCGACCAGCAATAATTGATTCTATTGGAGAATTTACCATTGGCTGATCTGGAACAGTTGTTTGAGCGCTTGAAGGCGCTGATGTTGCTTCTTGATATTGCTGGCTTTCAACAAGATCTTGGCTTTGCTCTTCAGCTACGTTTAGATTATTTTGCTCATTCACTTGAAAAGATTCATTTGACCTAGAAACAAGTGCTTCCTCACTAATCGACGGGCCAATATCAACTAATGCGCTCTCAGGTGCTTTGCCATCAAAGTGGTTCTCATCATTTTCTTGATGATGCTCGGCATATCCTTCTATTGGCTGATTTTGTAGCTCTTCTTGTCCAAGCGGCAGAGATTGAGTATCGTTCGTAGCAATAAATGCGTGCTGTGCTGAGTTTTCAATTTCAAATAATTCTTGCGCTAATACCTGTTCCATTTCATGGTTTTCATTTTCTAATAAAGCGCTATTCGAATTCGTGTGATCTATGGCATTATTATCAGCTTCAGCATTATTTTCGGCTTCAGCAATAGGGTGATGAGGAAGATTCATTGCAGGTGCTTGAGGTTGAAGATTGTCTTTGTCACCCTCAAGCTTAACTTTCTCATTAGATTCAAGACTTGAGGGTAAGGCAATGTCATCAAAATCAATAGTTGACACTAAATTTTGACTTTCATCCACAGCCAAAGCCGTTGTTTGTGGTTTAAATGCTAACAATCGCAGTAACACCATATCAAATGCAGCTTGTTCATCAGCACAATAAGGTAAATCTTTACGACCATTTAATACTATTTGATAATACAGCTGCACATCTTCTGGCGACATTGCCCGACAAAATTTTTCAAGTAAAATGTTATGCTCGGGTGATAAATCAAAATGTTTTTCAACAACTTGATTCATCGCTATTTGATGCAATAGTTGAATAAGTTCTGCCATCAAGCGACCATAATTAGGTGCAAAGGATGCGATTTCTAACGAGAGCGTCATTAAAGCTTTACTGTCTTGTTTAATCAACAAAATCAGGATTTTATAAACCCAGTGATGATCAACTCCACCTAACATGAGTTGCACGTTATTCGAGCTGATATTTCCTTGGCCTTGCGCGATTGCTTGATCAGTTAAACTCAGTGAATCACGCATACTACCGCGTGCCGCTTTAGCTAATAAGGTTATCGCCAAATCTTCAAAAGTTATATCTTCAGCTGATAAAATTGTCTGAAGTTGTCGCTCAATTTGAGGGACAGATAACGCTTTAAGATGAAACTGCAAACACCTCGATAATACCGTAACGGGGAGTTTTTGAGGATCGGTTGTAGCAAGGATGAATTTAACATGCTCAGGAGGCTCTTCTAAAGTCTTTAACAGCGCGTTAAAACTACTACGCGATAGCATATGCACTTCATCTATCAAATAGACCTTGTAACGTCCTCTTGTTGGCGCATACTGAACATTGTCTAGAATTTCACGCGTGTCATCAACTTTGGTTTTAGAGGCAGCATCTA
This sequence comes from Alteromonadaceae bacterium, assembly GCA_036735825.1. Taxonomy (GTDB): domain Bacteria; phylum Pseudomonadota; class Gammaproteobacteria; order Enterobacterales; family Alteromonadaceae; genus DAINNQ01. The sequence continues at coordinate 1,705 of DAINNQ010000093.1, forward strand.
TTTCAAGCAGATCAACAAATCGTCCTTGATCTATATCTAAGCAAGCATCGCATTGCCCACAAGGTTCTACGCTAATACCTTGCAAACAATTTAAACTTTTAGCAAAAATTCGAGCAATTGTTGTTTTACCGACTCCACGAGTGCCAGTAAATAAATATGCGTGATGTAATCGTTGTTGCTGTAAAGCATTACTCAGTACAGTAACAACATGCTCTTGTCCCATTAACTCATTAAAGGTTTTAGGACGCCATTTTCTTGCTAAAACTTGATAACTCATTATTTCCTTTACTCACCTTCATATTGCAATAAGGAAGTGACTGTTAACCCTAAGGCCTTTAACTTCTCTTCTCCACCTAAATCAGGCAAAGAAATAACAAAAGCAGCATGTGTCGCTTCTGCGCCTAGGCGACGAATTAATTTACTGGTCGCTTCGATAGTACCACCTGTTGCCAGTAAATCATCTACAATAAGAACTTTGTCATCAATTGTTAATGCATCTTGATGTATCTCTAAAGTATCATGCCCATACTCAAGTTGGTAACTTTCTGCAAAGGTTGCTCTTGGTAGTTTTCCTGGTTTTCTTACTGGAACAAAACCAACCCCCATAAGCAATGCAAGCGGTGCGCCAAATAAAAATCCTCTTGCTTCGGTCCCAACAACTTTGGTAAACCCTTGATCTTTATATCGTTCAGCTAAAATCTTTATGGTTAGTTGAAACGCATCGGCATCATCTAATATGCCAGTAACATCTCGGAATAAAATCCCTTCTTTCGGGTAATCTTTAATAGTATGGACTGCGTTTTTAAGTTGTGTTAAATCGGAAGTTTTCATTATTTCTAAAGTCGTTATTATTATCAGACTAAAGAATAATGGAAAATGAAGAATTTTTATAGTGACACAAGCCGACTATTTGCTGGAATTTTCTGATTAATTTCCGCGTAGAGTGATTATTGTGGAATCGGTTATGCTAAAGTTAATTCAAAAATTGAGATGGTGTTATGTATTTCATTTTGGCAAGAATTTGCGGTGAAATGAAGTTAACCGACACACGAATATGAGATGGCTTTAGCCATCACGTTGTCAATTAATTCCTTTAACACAACATAATATAACCGATGTCTTATAAATAAAATGAATCTTAGATGCCTTTTTCTGGCATCTAAGTTATATATAGCATTTTCTAAACTAAAGTAGACTGTTCTTACTTTTTGAGTTCTTGCTTTTTGAGAGTTAGCTTAATACTGTTAACCAGCCCATTAACATAGGCAATAACGGTACTGCGATAAGAGCTGTAAGCGCAGCAAACAAATGACGTTTTGACGAGCTATCTTTAAAATCTTCATGTTGTGACATCTTAACTTCCTAATAAACTACAAAATGAGGCGGCGCATTTTAGCGTAAATATATTTTCATAGAAAGAAAAACTTGATCTAGATCAAATTTTACCAATTTGTACACAATTTTTAGGCATAAAAAAACCAGTCAAATGACTGGTTTTTAAAAGCTAATACTAAATAAAAGGTTTAGATTGCCTTACCTTTACGTTGAGCAGTATCTTTAATGTAACTCACCCAACCTTTAGCATTTTTACGTGTTTTTGGATCTTTCATTGCGTTTTGAATTGCCGCGTAAGCTTCTTTATATTGACCAAGATAGAAATGAGATTCTGCAATACTCATATGAACTCTACCTTCATTGTCAATGCCAAGATCTAATGCTTTATTCAATGCAACAACAGCTTTTTTGTACTGTTCATCCTGTGCTAATAATGTACCTTGTTTACTATAATGCTTAGCTTCATTAGTCATTTTAGCTAATTCACCATAGTACTTAGCAGCTTTATCAATTTCTTGTGCAGCATGCCAGGCATTGGCTAACGCTCCGATGTTTTTATCATCACGTTTCACTAAACCTGAATTAATGTGCTTTTCAAGTAACATAGCTGATTTGTAAGGGATATTACTTTGCGCATAAAGACTCGCAAGCGTTTTAATTTCAGATTCTTTTTCAAGATATCCTTGTTTATACGCTAACTCTAACGTAGCCATGCCACGCGGGTAATCTTCAATTAACAAATAAAAATTGCCAAGCTGTTTCCAAAATGCTGATTCATTGGGAAATAACTGAACCGCCACTTCTAACACTTTAACCGCTTCTTTATATTTTTTTGTCTCATAATAAGACGTTAATTTAAGAATATATGGGTTTTTATTGTGTTTATCACCATAGGCAGCAATCGCTTTATCCGCAGGAGCAATCATTCTGTCTAAACGTTTAAGTTCATAGTTGGCTTGAGCGATTTTAACCCAAGTATCACCATCTGACTTACCCGTAAAGTCCATCCACGCTTTATAGTTCTTTAACGCGCCTTCATATGCTTTAGTTTGCATTTGAAGATCTGCTAATAACTTAATCGCTTCACCATGATCTACTTCATTTAAGATGTCAGGTGCAACCGCTTTTTTTAGGTACTCAATCGCTTTTTCTTCTTGATCACCTAAAGTTGCATACATAACAGCAATAAAACGGTCAACATAAGCACGGTCATAATCTTTACTTGCATCGATTTCCAATAATAATACTAAAGCACCTTTAATATCATCGGCTGAATATAACTCAAACGCTTTACCAACTTTTTTACCTACAGATGGTCCAACTAGCTGTGTTTTACGCTTTGGCTTTTCAGACTGATCAGCACCAGCCGCACTAACATCAAATGAAGTAGGTAACTGAACAAGAACCATTGAGGCCAATAACGTAAAAGATGTCAAAATCTTATTCATGCTTATGATCCTCCATCCATTTTAAAGTCTAGTTGAACTGTCAAACCTGGTTGACGTAATGGTTTCCCATCTTCAACTTTTGGTTTGTATTTCCACTTACGTAATGCACGTTTAGCTTCTTTGTCGAAAATACGTTTAGGATCAGCATCGATCACTTCCACGTCTTCAACACCACCAATTTCATTGATTGTAAATGAAAGCTTAACCCAACCTTCTTTACCATCACGAGCTGCTTGTATTGGGTATTTAGGCTCAATACGTACAATTGGTGTTGCGTCACCATCTCTACCAAAACCTGCACCTGGAGCAGATAGACCAGCATTTGCACCTGCCAACTGAACGCCTGGCATGTTAAATGTTAATCCACCAGTATCAGTGTTAGTCTCAGGCTCTGGCGCTTGAGGCTTAGGCGGCTGCTTGGGCGGAGGAGGCGGCGGTGGCGGCACTCTTCGTCTTTGTTCTGCTGCTGATTTAGGCGGCGTAGTGTTTACTTCTACAACTATATTATCTAGTTTCTCTTCTTCTCTTCTATCTCCACTGGAGATAAGAAAAGCCATAAAAGAAAATAGCGCAAAAGTCACTGCCGCGCCTAATAGTATTGATACTAATAAGCGAACCATATAACTACCCCTTAGCTGCAGCGATAGAAATTCGGTCGATGCCAGCTTCTTTAATAGCGTCCATTACTTTAACAACAACACCATGTTTAGCGTCTTTGTCAGCTTGAACAATGACAACTTCACTTGGCTGTTCAGCAAGTAATTTTTCAATGTTAGCTGCTACACGCTCTATATCAACACGACGTTTGTCTAACCAAATTTCGCCATTATCTTTCACCGCAATGAAAATATTAGCTGATTTTTGTTTAGATTGATTTGCCGCTTTTGGTTTATTAACTTCTATACCTGCTTCTTTTACAAAAGAAGTAGTTACAATAAAGAATATAAGCATGATAAACACGATATCTAGCATCGGTGTCATATCAATTGCTGCTTCTTCCTCTTCACGAGTACGTTTACGTGCCATTCTAATTTCTCTCTAGTGATGAGGTAAACTGTCAACCAGTTTAGCCTTTGCTAGTTTAACTTTTGCGTCTAATCTCGAGCTAAAAAATACGCCTGATAATGCCGCTACCATTCCCGCCATTGTCGGGATTGTTGCCATTGAAATACCAGATGCCATTAGACGTGGGTTACCTGTACCTTGCTGAGCCATAGTTTCAAAAACTGAAATCATACCTGTCACTGTACCTAGTAATCCAATAAGTGGACACATTGCCACCAAAGTTTTAATCGTAATCATGTTACGTTCAAGTAATTCTGCCGTTTCGGAGATCCATGTATCTCTAATTCGATGTGCATACCATGAGGTTGTATCAGTTCTAGCATCCCATTTAGCAATGATATCATCACGCATTTGAGGATAAACTGATGCTAAGAACCAATAACGTTCTACCATCATGATCCACATCAATAAGAGAGCAAAGGCGACAAAATAAAGTACATTACCGCCAGTTGCAATAAAACTCCTGACAGATTCAATAAGTTCTATCAGGAATAACATTATTTAGACTCCTTCTCTGCAATTGCAGCAATTAAACCAGCGCTTTGCTCGTCTAACTTGTGGAGAACAGCCTTAGCACGACCAGCAACAATACTGTGTACTAAAATTAATGGTAATGCAGCGATAAGACCTAAAGCAGTTGTTACAAGTGCTAAAGAAATGTTACCCGCCATAATTTTCGGGTCACCTGTACCAAATAATGTAATCGTTTGGAACGTCATGATCATACCGATAACTGTACCTAATAGACCCATTAACGGTGCAATAGCAGCAAACATTTTAATTAATGTGATACCACGATCAACCGTTGGTGTTTCACGTAAAATAGCTTCATCTAACTTAAGTTCTAATGTTTCAGCATCAGCACCTTTGTTTTCTTGATATACCGCTAATAAACGACCTAATGGGTTGTTGCTATTTGGTTGGTCAAGATTTTTTTGCTGAGCTTTCATTTTAGAAGATACTGAACCTAAAACGATTACACGCTCAAGAGCAATTAACAAACCAATGATTAACAGCACTGTGATTGCATAACCAACAGTTCCACCTTGATGATAAAACTCTTCAAGTGTTTTCTTACGTGTTTCTAACGTTAAGATTGCACCACGAGAAGGATCAAGATAAACAGCTGAGTAACCTGATGTTTCGCCAAAGAAGTTAGATGCTGTATCAGCAATATATCCAGCAGGTTGTTTAGCTAGAGGCTGAATTTGACCAACTTCGTCATTGTAGTTTAAGTAACCATTTTCAGAAACTAAGTTAAATGTACCGATACGAGTAACTGTTTCTGTTGATTTAGAACCATCAAGATTTGTAACTTCAGCAGTAAACTGAGAAATTTCACCTGACTGAGTCATTTCAGTTTGTAAAGCAAACCATAACTCTTCTAATTGTTCTAACTCAGGAATAGCTTTAGCATTTGCAATTGCATCTAATGCTTCACCACGACCTGGATACTGTGCACTTACAATAGATGTTGCAATTTGACCGTAAGCGTCAGCTGCTGCTGCACGACTTACACCAAACATTTCACCTAAAGTACCTTTAGCGTTATCAAGTTCAACTTCTTTTTGCGCTAAAGTAATTTCGTTAGCGGCATATTCTTTAGTTAAACGTTTGTTACGTGCTTGCTCGTCTGCTAATTGTTTTTTCGCTTTGTTTAAAAGCGCTTGCTTATCAGCACGTGCAGAAGTAAATTCAGCTTCACGTTTTTTATCAATTTTTGCTTCAGAAATACGATCAGCTTTAACTTGTTTTAATAACTCTTGTAAGTCATTTGCGTTTGCAGAAGTTGCAATTCCTGCTGTCATAGAAGCAGCAAGCAATACAAAATTAATTACTTTTTTCATTATTTAGCTCCTGCTGCAAATACTGGTAATTTAGTTAAGTCTAATGGTAATTGCTTGCGAGCCATGCGAATACCATCAGTAATAGCTTTTGAATATTCATCACCCAACTCTTCCCAAGCACGTGATTCATTATTCCAAACCCAAGATTTTTTCATATCAAGCGATTGAGCAACGAAAGAAACACGACCCATATGTAAGAAGTCAGCTGTTAATTTCTGGCCACCTAAATCGATTTCGCTTTGGTAAACACCGAAAATTGTGCCGTAGTTAGCTTCAATTTCATAAGCTTCTAGTACTAAGCGGAATTGCTCAGATACAGACACGTTTGAATTCGTCATAACGTCACGTAAACCTTCAATACGTTCTTTACGTAATTCAATATTTACTGGTACGTCAAGTTCAACAAACTTTTCTAGTGTGTCGATCATCTTGTACATTAACGGAACAACACCTTGCTTAGTTTTATCGATACCAGCAATTTGTTTTTCAAGTGATTTAATATTAGCGTTTTGATCGTCAACCATCAGCTGAACATGATCATTGTAGCCAGCTAAAATTTCTGCTTCATCAACCGTATTGCGATATTCAGCAAGCAATTCTAAAGTTTGCTGATAAAGATTGTCGATTTTACTTTGTGATTTTACAGAAGCTTGAAAAACTTGAGCTTCAGCTTTGTGCAGTTCAGTTAATGCATCTGCAGAAGCGATGTTGCTTGCTGATAATGCTAATGCGCCTACTATCGCCGACGCGATAAGGCTTTTCTTGCTTATTTTGGACATAGTTCCCAACCATTGCTATTGAATTTTGATAACAAGTAATATTGTTAACGCAAATTTAATAATCTGCCATTTTTTTTAAGTTTTAATTTCTCTAGAATAAAACCATGCAATATTCCCAGACGACACTGTTCATGTCAACTGGACATAGTAAAAAGTCAGTTAATTTAACGATAAACGAAACAATTAACTATTTTCTGCAACATATTAACAACAAAATTTTATCCTGTTGTTATCATGAACATAAAATGACCTCTTAATATGTAATAAATATGTGCTGTCTATGTTTTACTAATTCATTCGTAGTAAGTCAAATTTTATTACAAAACTAATAGAAAATAATTGTAAACTTAGCCTTAATTGATTCAGAAATATTTTGTATCAATTTTTAACTTGTAGCATAGTCCACTAACAAAAAAATAATTTAGT
>DAINNQ010000094.1:0-8596 GCA_036735825.1 Alteromonadaceae bacterium
AATTCAAAGCAGATTTTTCATCTTTTCACATTTAAATAAAAATTCACCTTTTTTTCATAATTATTATTAGAGCAAGTTGTCTTTAATTGTTCGCTAGACGAGCAGGTTTTGTCGAGTAGACATTGAATATAAACACTGACGAGTGAAGCGTGATTAAAGCTATATTTATGACTATAAACCAGCATCAACAGAAGTGTTAATTAATCATTCACCACGGTAAAAATTGCCAAAACGGAAGTTTTTGAATTGTCACATCAACACAGATTAGAAATAACTTATTATAATATTTATTCAGATGAGAACTCATTCTTTCCATGACTAGAATGCAAATAAAAAGTAAATGAACTCCAATATGGATTTTTTCAATGTAATTTCCTAGTTGTCTTAAGGAAAGCTTATTAATTGAAAATTACTCAATCGCCGCCAGAGTGCTTTAGAAAACTATGTGACTCTATTCTTTGTCATGTTCTATATCTGACATCATATTATACATTAGTGCGTTAGCAGCATTATAAGCGATGTTTTTTATTTGATTGCGATCTGTGTTATCTCCCATTTCATAAGTAATAGCATGAACACCAAATTTATCAGAAAAATATTGTTTAGAAACACCTAAATTTGGATTGTTACCAGGCTTCATTATCACATTAAACTTTGGCATTTTACGATCTAAGTCGTCTAACCAATGTTGAACGAAATAGGCATCCTCAACACCATAATCAACTGGTATGGTATAAAAAACATCATGGCGTGTGGAATGAAAATCAATCGCAAATTTTATTTTTTGACCTTGCCTAACTAATTGCTCTAAATATGCGTTAATTTGCCTCGTTTCTACTTGTGAAAAATCTTTCCAGTCGCGGTTTAAATCTAAACCGTTAGCGTTATGTCGCCAGTTACCGGCATACACACCATCTGGATTTATATTAGGGATAACCAAAATATTATAATTTTCACGATAAGATTGCCCTAACTCACTGTCTGAAAGTAACGCTTCGACAAAAGAAAATAATGCTAAAGCACCTGTAACTTCAGGTGGATGCTGTCTTCCTAAAATAACAATCCATTCATTAACATTAATGTTTCTACTTTCAATTTTATAAATTAGACGTCCTTGGGTTGATTCCCCTAAAACACTATGAGATACACTATCTTTTACACTCAAATCCATTGCCCAATCAACATAATATTGATTATTAATAATTTCTTGAGCAGCAATGGTAATTGTTTTAGGTGATGCTAATACTTGCATTATTAAACGATCGCCTTCTATTCGATATTTCTGTAATTGCCATGTTTTTCCATCATGGCTAATTTTAGGGGGGTAGCGATGTTTATACCCTGGAACTTCCATGGTAATGGTAATTTTTGTTTCTACTTTAGCTTGTACTTTGAATGCATACCAAGGACTTGAATTTATAGGACTATTCTCAGGTATCAAAGTGATCAAATAATGGCTTTCCCCCACCCGCTTACAATCATCCATACGACCTGTTGGGAAATTAGTTGTTAAGGTAACAGCTCCTGAGTCACAAGGCTTCTCACTTACTGATAAGGTAGCTGAAGCACTATCTGATGAGTTTTCTATCTGCCTTTCAGCAATCTGTGGTGTTGAGCAACCCAAGAAAAAAAATATTAATAATATTGCAATATAAATTTTCAATCTATTTTTCATATTATCCTAACTTATTTATTTGGGTGACATGACTCAACTATTTTCATTGATATATACATAACCAGTCATAAATTAATACCAATGAAAATTTTTCTAAGATCTATGTATTTATGAATGACAATCCCGGTTTGAGAAATAATCAGCCAAATACCCATGCCCAAAACTTCCAACAAGTGGTGGTGTAACCATATACAAGCTCTAATAAAATTGACTATTTTAGATTACGAACAAGGTGCTTAATAAAAATCTCTTACTGTTTTCCAGGCTATATCTTGTATTTTTTTAGCGGTATCATCAGACAAGCCAGCTTGATATGGGTTGCCCTGTGCAGACTCCCCATAGAGAACACTATAAATAACACATGCAGCTAAATAGCTACCTTCTAAGCTAGGATGCTTTAATGTTTTTTTATAAGTTACTTGTCCATTTTTAACACCGAGAACATCTGGGGTATAGAGTGGTATATCCGAGTGCTTTAATTGAAAATTATTAAATGCAATTCCTACTGGAAAAACAGGAACATTCAATTCTTTTCCTAATTCTTGATAGGCTTTGGCTAAAGTAGTTATCATTTCGGGCTTATTACCATAAGCCCAGGTCATAAATAAGGCTGCTTGACTACCAGCCCTTTTTATTTCTTTGACCAGTTGAGTAGCAGAAGTTCGAAACAATGACTTTTCTTCGCTAAGTATTGGTCCATTGCTGACTTCTTGGAGAATCACTAGATCCCAAGAGACTTCCCCTTTTTCTAAAAATATATTTAATAAGTTGCTATGCTCACTCAGCTTTCCTCCTGAAAGTGTCATTAATCGGTATTTGTTACTTTTTGAATCCCATAACCCTTTAGCTCTAATTAAGTTTGAAACTTGATTATGAATTCCATTGTTAAAAAAACTGAAGCTATTACCAACAAATAATACCTTTTGATATTTTTTGTCGGCAACTCCCGATAAATCAAATTCTGTTTTTGCACTAACAACATTTGATAAAGCAATCATTACCAATAGAAATAGACTAAATAATCCGTTCTTTTGAATAGTCATTAGTAGCCTCCCAACATAATTGGTGCCCACCAAAGAGCAACTAAAGTAAGAAGTATTAGACCGACAATATTTAAGAAAAGCCCAGCCCTAACCATTTGAGGTATTGATAGCTTGCCTGAGGCAAAAACAATTGCGTTTGGCGGTGTTGCTACGGGCAGCATAAATGCACAACTAGCTGCTAGTGTAACCGGTACACATAATATTAAAGGATTGATACTCCCTTGCATGGCAATTGCACCCATCACAGGTAAAAAAGCTGCCGTAGTTGCTAAATTACTAGTTAGTTCTGTTAAAAAAATGACTAATGCTGTTGCGGCAATAATTAATGCAAACACACCTAATGCACTTAAAGGAGATAAACTTTCTCCAAGCCAGGTAGCTAATCCAGTTGATGAAAAAGCCGCTGCTAAACTTAAGCCCCCCCCAAACAATATCAGTACGCCCCATGGCAACCTTCCAGTATCATGCCATGTCATTAGTTGTGATTGCGGTTGAGCTTTATCACCACTTGGTATTATAAATAACAGAAGAGCTGCTGCCATGACAATGCCTGGATCGGTTAAAAAATCAATACCTAACATAGCTGAAAGAGGTCGTCTTAAAACCCAAAGCATTACCACCATTAAAAAGATAATAGCAACTCTTTTTTCAGGGCTAGTAATAGGCCCTAACTCTTCACGTAAATGATTAAGATGGTCTGTAACTGCGGTACTTTCAGGAATGTCAATCTTATATAAAACACGGGTAAGACCATACCAAGCTATCGGCAACATGATAAGCATGATAGGCACGCCGATAGCCATCCAGCTTGCAAATGAAATTTCAATACCGTAGTTTTCACTGATAAAAGCTGCGAGCAGAGCATTAGGTGGAGTACCTACTAAGGTTGACAAGCCGCCAATAGTTGCCGCATAAGCTAACCCCAGTAACATGGCAATTTGGAACGAGGCTTTTTCTTTATCTGTTAGGTTTTTTGCATTATCAGTGATAACAGTAACAACGGATAATGCAATAGGCATTAACATCATTGTTGTTGATGTGTTTGTCATCCACATCGAAAGTAAGGCCGCCACAGCCATAAAACCTAAAATTAGTTTTTTACCATCTGAACCCGTGTGGGTAAGAATCCATAAGGCAATACGTTTGTGTAAATTCCAACGTTCTACTGCAAGAGCAAGTAGAAACGCACCAAGAAAAAGGTAAATTATCGGGTTAGCATAGTGAGCCGAGGCTTCTTTTAGTGTCGCTATACCTAACATTTGAAAAGTAACTATCGGTAAAAATGCAGTTACCGGAACAGGGACTGCTTCTGTTGCCCACCATACAGCCATCCATAGTGCAACGGCTGCAGTGCGCCACGCTAAAGGATCCATAGTCGTTTGAAAAGTACTGGCTATCATCATTAAAGCAAAAAGAGCAGGCCCTAGTACTAAGCCAATATTTTGATATTGGGCACGCTCCGTAGCGTTGACTATATTAATTTGATTTGACGTCATATGTTATTTCACAAAAAATAAATAGATGAAAATTGAAAAAGTGCTTTAGTATAAGTCCACCAAAGCACTTTGGCTGATTAGAAAGATGCTTTTATATCAATATAATAGCTTCTACCATAATCAGAATGAGCATCTGAAGAGAAACCGAAATAATCATCAGCTAGCGGTGCTCTTTCATCCGTTAAATTCTTAATACCGAAGCGAACTTTTGAATTTGCACCAGCAAGCGAAAACTTATAATCAATACTTGCATTATATGTTGTCATAGCAGGGATGACGTATTTTGTACCATCCTCTAGTGTTAAGTCGCTTTGATAAAAACTACCTATTTTAAAAGCATTCATTGAGACTCCCCAATTACCTTTGTGCCATCGAACTTTAGCTGAATGGCGTTCGTCTTGATTACCATCCATACCGATCAAGTCAGAAAACCAGCAACTGGATAAGCTTCAGGAATTATTCCTGCAGATTTTGCGTCTGCTAAAATCTTTGCATCGCCCCCGGCATCTTGATCGTATGTATTTAGAAATGCCCCATTATATTTAAAATCAAAAGTACCAAACTTTGTCTCTACATTATAATAAATGCCAATATCATGCCCCTCAACCTTACGAGTATCAAGGTTTGCATATTGGTCATCAATATATTTAATATTACCTGCTGGACAGATGCCAGCAGCATGATAGATTGCAGCTTCATCTTCACCAGCTTCATCACGAGTAACTGCATTATTAACAGAAGAGTTTGCACAGTCACTTAACCCGTTTTGAATACGATAAACTAAATCTAATAACGTATGGTTTTCTTCCCCAAACAATCCAATGGTGTCTTCTTTTTCAATTGACCAATAATCCAACGTGATTGAGAAATTGTCAGTAGGCGTCCAAACTAGACCAATTGATGTATTGGTTGATTGTTCAGGCTTTAATTTATCGCTACCTTGGGCAATACGTTGGATTGAATTTCTACAATCTAATGTGTTTTGTGCTTCATCTCCACCAAAGTCTGCAGCATAAGTACACGCCCAGTCAGTTCGGGTGTTGTTACGAGCAACGATTTCTTCATTGACAGTTACTAGATTAGGAGCTCTAAAAGCTTCAGACCAAGACCCTCTAACTAATACTCTTTCATGTGGGCGCCAGCCAAAAGCTAACTTACCTACGGTTGTGCTGTCATCAATATCATCAAAATCTTCATAGCGAATGGCTGCTTGAACATCTAAAGTATCAAGAACAGGGATTTGTATTTCAGTAAACAAAGAAGCCACTTGACGTTTTCCACTATTGTCTGGTGTAGGACTTGAATTGACTATATCTGAAACGTAAGGGTATTCATCACCTTCCCAGTCGGTAAACCTAATGGTGCCATCTAAGCGATCATCTCTATCATCTTTAAAAGATTCCTCACGCCACTCTAAGCCAACAAGTAATGCAACATCACCAGCTGGTAGTGAGTAAATTTCAGGGTTAGAGAATTTCACATCAAATGTTGTTAATTCTGTTTCACTGAGGCGTTTAACATCGACTAATGCACGCTCAATATTTGAATTTACACCACCAGAAAATGGGTTATAAGCTGCTGAAGTAGAATCATTTAATGCTTCTTGCATTAACGTGTTCGATACTCGATTATGGGTAATATCTTCTTTTTCTGCTTTTGAATAAGATACTGCAGATTCCCAATCCCATTCTCCTACCACACCTCTAAAACCTTGTAAAAGCCTATAAGTATCGCCATCGTTATCAACTACCCTAGGGTGCTCGGCAAAGCGATAGTTATCAATTGTTAAATCAAACCCGCCATCAGGAAAACTACCCGTTAACGATTCTGGAAGTCTATTAACGGAACCTAAAGCTCCAAAAGGATTGTAATAGTTATTCTTAGATACCCTAAGTTTTGACGTTGAAAAAGAAGTTGATGCATGACGTGTCATATTCGTTGTTGACTTGTAATATGACAACTCAGTAAAACTTTCAATTTCGTTGTCAAATTGATGATTGATGAACATGAATATGTTGGTACGATTAAGTTTTGAGCGTAGATCTCGGTTTTGATTTAGGTTATGTCTAAATGTGCCTTGTCCGTCTTCAGCACCACAAATGTATTCATTAATCGTATATTGACAACGCTCATCACCTATTGGATAGGTTTCAAATTCACCGTTTGAATCGGTCAGATCATTATTGTCCAAATCACCTTCATTTCCTGGCACAATATCAAATTGGCCATATAAAGAATTTGCACTATCATTTCGAAATGCAGTATCTCCAAACCAAAGTGAATCTTCAGGAACACGAGAACGAAAATCAGCATCAGACCAGCGCGCATCGTCTTGAGAATTGATTCTGTCTCTGTCGTAATAACTAATAAACGTACTAACATTAGTACGTCCATCATTAAAATCTTTCCCTGCTTCTATCGAGAATGAATTGCTGCCACGTGAAAAGTTATCAAATTCATCAGCTTTAGCGAAAAATGTAAAGCCGTTAAAATTACTTTTTAGCACATGATTGACAACACCCGCGACAGCATCTGCACCATAAATGGCTGATGCTCCATCACGCAAAACTTCTACTCTTTTTAAACCGACTGTAGGTATGGTATTAGAGTTAACCGCGTTTACGGGAACCAAACTCCCACCAACGACTTCAGTCTGGTAAGTAGCAGAGTTAACTAGACGACGACCATTTAATAAAACTAAAGAATTTCCTGTACCTAAATTACGTAAATTATATGCACCAACATCACCACGTGCAGCATTGACACCTCCGCCAATATTACCGGATTCATTGAAAAAATTTTGTCCATTTTCAGGTAAATAGCTCATTAACTCATCACCTGAATCAATACCTAAAGCTTCTATATCTTCAGCACTAACAACTGAAATAGCTAATGCTTCACTAATAGCGGCGCCTTTTATTTGAGAACCAACAACAGATATTCTTTCTATTTCTTTTTCTGTTTGCTGCTCTTCTTGTGCAAACGCATATGTTTGAGTACTTACTAATAATAAGCTAGAAACTATTGACGATTGGATTGCTGTTATTAGCGGTTTTTTCTTAAATGTTGTCAAGGTATTCGTTATCATGATCTCTCCCCAGAGTTTTATTTTTATTTATATGTAGCTTTATTTATAAAACGCTTAAGGTTGAAAAATCCCCTACTAGAAGATAATTTTTTTGACTTGGGAGATTATTGAAGCGAGGAAATAAAGTCGTTTAAATTAAAAAATAACACCAATGGTTAAACCAATAATAATGAGTGCTAATGACGATATTTCATATATAGGAAATGTTGATGATTGATTGTTTTTATTACTATCACAGTTCAATTCGTTCAGGTTGACAATAGAGTCCCCCTCTAACTGTGAAATATGTTCTTTTGATAATTGAGATTTCGCCCAAAATCCAGATAGTTCTTCAAATGCCCATTGGTGAATACTATCAGCTTCTAACCATTGGTAAAACTCAACTTGTTGCTGAAGTGTTGCATCATCGGAGTCCAGTAAGGTAACCCATGAAATTGCCTGCTCCACAATTTCATCAGGAATACCAACACCAACCCATTCTTCTAATGACACTCGTTAAGTTCCTGTTTGTTTAATCTGTGCTTTTGTTGATTTATTTTTGTAATGCAGCAATATTGAATCTCGACAATGCTTGACCGCCTTGGTGATATGATTTTCTACTGTTTTATTACTGATCTGAAGCATGCTTGCTATTTCGGAGTGAGAGATTTGTTTAAATTTTCTGAGCACAAACACTTGTCGACAAATAGGAGGTAACTCATTAATCGCATTAAATAATAAAGTGCTATCTTGATCTTTACGAATTTTATCCTCATTAGTGATTTGTGCTAGTCGTTCAATATCAACATCATGAACAGCTTTAAGTGATGAGTTAATAATTTTGTTATGACGTAAACGACTTAAAGCATTATTACGAGCAATTTTAAATAAAAACGCTTTATAATTTTCATGATGTAAACCTGATTTTTTTGCTTCATACACCTTAAAATAGGCATCTTGCAAAACATCTTCAGCATCTTCTTTTCCCAATAATTTAGACATAGAAGCCAGCAACGTTGCCTTTGACTCCAGCATTAATTCGTTAAACCATTTATCTATATTATTATTCATGCGTATCCCATAAAACATTATGTCTACAATGAAACAAATGCCACTTTGAAACATAATATCAAGCTCAGTTTACCTTAAATCACCCAAGTTTCTCAATAGCTCTAAAACAAAGGCAACATAAATAAACGTTTCAACTTTTATTTTCCCCTATAAAAATTTTTAATTTATTTTTACTGAATTTTAGTGTTTTAAAGCTTAAGGAATCAATAATCAACGATGACCTTTAAATATATAAACCTATGAC
>DAINNQ010000095.1:0-8575 GCA_036735825.1 Alteromonadaceae bacterium
ATGTTTAGAATATTAAGCCACTTGTTATTCTATGGCACTTTTGCACAAGATCTAGGTGCATTATCTCCCATTTTCTATATGTTCATTGATAGAGAAAAACTGTTTGGCATTATCGAAGCCTTCACAGGCGCACGCATGCATCCTAGCTGGTTTCGTATTGGTGGTATTGCTTCAGACCTGCCTAAAGGCTGGGATACGTTAGTGAGAGATTATGTTAACTATCTCCCTAAACGCCTTGATGAATACGAAAAAATGGTTATGCAAAACTCCATTTTAAAGCAACGCACGATTGGCATTGGCGCATACTCAACCAAAGAAGCAATAGAGTGGGGAGTAACAGGCCCAGGCTTAAGGGCTACGGGGTTTTCTTGGGACATGAGAAAACAACGTCCGTACAGTGGTTATGATCAATTCGACTTTGAAGTACCTATTGGGAAAAACGGCGATTGTTATGATAGATGTCAGGTTCGCATTGAAGAAATGCGCCAAAGTATCCGTATTATTGAACAATGCTTAAATAATATGCCAGAAGGTCCATACAAAGCCGAGCATCCACAAACTACTCCGCCAAACAAAAGTAAAACCATGACGGATATTGATTCGCTTATTCCGCATTTTATCAATGTCTCTTGGGGGCCAACAATTCCTGCAGGAGAAGTCTCCGTCAGTGTTGAAGCAACGAAAGGCATTATGGCATATCACTTAATTAGTGATGGTTCGACCATGAGTTATCGCACCAGAATTCGTACACCTAGCTTTGCTCATTTACAAATGTTACCTGTGATCAGCCGAGGACAAATGGTCGCTGATTTAATCGCAACATTAGGGAGTGTTGATTATGTTATGGCCGATGTTGATAGGTAGGGCATGGTAATGAACTTTATCCAAACCATAGTGCCGCACCCAAAAGATTATTTAACCGCTACTGAGTTAAGCGAAATTGATCATGAAATTAGCATAATTGAAACGCGCGAAGCGGCAGGAATTGAAGCCTTAAAAATAGTGCAAGCGCACAGAGGTTGGGTAAGCGATGATTCGTTATTAGCTATTGCTCAGTATCTAAAAATGTCGAGCGCTGAATTAGAAGGCGTAGCAACGTTTTATAATCTTATTTATCGCCAACCTGTTGGTCAATATGTTATTCACCTGTGCGATAGCGTTAGTTGCCATTTAACAGGTTATGCAGAGGTGTTGGCAGCGATTAAAGCGCATTTATCTATAGATTATGGCCAAACAAGTTCAGATGGCTTATTTACCTTGTTATCAAATGCTTGTTTAGGTGGTTGTGATAAATCTCCCGTCATGATGATTGGTAAAGAACATTACCAACAACTCACGCCAGAAAGTGCTGTGCAATTATTACAAGAGCTTAAGCATGTAGCTAATCGAGAAAATAGTGAAGGAAATAAAAACGGGGGAGCACTATGAACGCTATGACTCACCCATTAACTCATTTGGTGAATTTATCTGCGCCATTAAACCTCGAGCAGTACAGCCAGCAAGGAGGCTACCAAGGAGCTAAAAAAGCGCTTTGTGAAAATAGCCCAGCTGAGGTGTTAGCTATTGTTAAAGAATCGGGCTTGAAAGGTCGAGGTGGAGCGGGTTTTCCTACAGGCATGAAATGGAGCTTCGTTCCCACATTTACTGAAGACGACGCAAGAGCAAAAGAAAATAAATATTTAGTCTGTAACGCCGATGAAATGGAACCCGGCACATTTAAAGACAGATTATTACTGGAAGGCGTACCTCATCAATTAATTGAAGCAATGATCATTGCTGGCTTCACCATAGGCGCCAATAAAGCGTATATTTTTCTGCGCGGAGAATATCATCTTGCGGCGAAACGATTACAACAAGCCATTGACCAAGCCTATCAAGCGAACTGGTTAGGTCAACATATTCAACAAACAGATTATTCTTTAGACTTATATTTGCACACCAGTGCAGGACGTTATATTTGCGGTGAAGAAACAGCGTTAATTAATGCGCTTGAAGGGAAAAGAGCAAACCCCAGAGCTAAACCGCCTTTTCCACAAGTTGCAGGATTATTTGGTAAACCCACGATAGTCAATAATGTCGAAACCTTAAGTAACTTACCTCATATTTTAAAAAATGGTGTTAACTGGTTTAAAGAAACTTCCCCAAATAGCGATGCAGGTACAAAAATTTATGGTGCCTGTGGCCGAGTAAACACCCCAGGTTTGTGGGAATTACCTATGGGGACGACTATTGGGCAAGTACTAAATGATCATGCTGGTGGCATGAAAGAGGGCTTAGCTTTAAAAGGACTTTTGCCAGGTGGCGCCTCAACCGATTTTCTTTTGCCAGAGCACCTTGATGTGCCAATGGATTACGACTCAATTGCCAAAGCAGGAAGTCGTTTAGGTACTGGCGGCTTAATAGTGCTTGATGATAAGAATTGCCCTGTGGCTATGGTGCTCAATTTATTAAGGTTTTTTGCTCAAGAATCTTGTGGTTGGTGTACACCTTGTCGAGACGGCACACCATGGGCGGTTGAAATTTTAACGCGTATTGAGTGTGGTAAAGGTACAAAAGAGGATATCGATGCGCTACTTAAATTATGTGATTTTATGTGGATTGGCAAAACCCATTGTGCGTTAGCGCCAGGTGCTGTAGAGCCGCTAAAAAGTGCACTAAAATATTTTAATGATGACTTTATGCAACATATTGAGCAGAGATGTTGCCCATATCATGGAGGTCATTAATGATGAGTGACAAGAACGATACAGTTAACGCAAAACCAACCGTCACGGTTTATATAGATCAGCAAGCGTATCAAGTATCGCCAGATGATAATTTACTTGCGGGCGTGTTATCTCAAAAATTGAACTTGCCTTATTTTTGTTGGCATCCGTCAATGGGTTCGGTAGGAGCTTGTCGGCAGTGTGCAGTGACACAATACCAAGACGAAAATGATACCCGAGGCCGATTAGTGATGGCCTGTACCACGCCAGTTACTGATGGCATGCGTATTAGCTTAAAAGATAATTCGTCGGTTGAATTTCGTGAACAAATTATTGCCGCCATGATGACAAACCATCCACATGATTGTCCGGTATGTGCTGAAGGAGGAGAGTGTCATTTACAAGATATGACGGTAATGACGGGTCATAGTTCTCGGCAGTATAAAGGTGAAAAACGCACGTTTACTAATCAACATTTAGGAGAGTTTGTTGGTCATGAAATGAATCGCTGTATTACCTGTTATCGCTGCGTCCGTTTTTATAAAGATTATGCTGGCGGAGAAGATTTTGGTGTTTATGGCTCTAAAAACCAAGTGTATTTTGGTCGCCAAATTCATGGTCAATTAGAGAGCGAATTCAGTGGAAATTTAGTCGAAGTTTGCCCAACAGGTGTGTTTACCAATAAGTTGTTTTCTGCTCACTATACCCGAAAGTGGGATCTCCAATCCGCGCCGTCGGTTTGTGCGCATTGTGCAATAGGCTGTAATACCAGCGTTGGTGAGCGTTATGGTAGCGTTCGCCGTGTGATGAATCGTTTTAATCACGATATCAACGGTTATTTTTTATGTGATCGAGGACGATTTGGGATTGGCTTTGTGAATGCGGATAGTCGCATTCGCCAAACAAAAGGGATCAATCAACAATCACCAGTAAAATTAACCAAACTTGATGTTGCCAAAGCCTTGGTGCATTACAAAGGTCAACGTTTTATTGGTATTGGCTCAGCAAGAGCTTCCTATGAAGCGAATTTTTATTTACAAAAATTAGTTGGCAAAGAAAACTTTTCGTTGGGGTTGAACAACAATGAAATGTACATGGCAGCTATTCATCGTCAATATTTAGCCGAGCAAACTCCAGCGAGCTTAGCTGAAATTGAGCAAAGCGATTTTGTGCTGATTATTGATGAAGATATCACCCAAACAGCACCAAGAATGGCATTGTCAGTACGCCAAGCCTTACGTAATGTCAGTATTGATAAAGCAGCATTACTTGGCATTCCTTCGTGGCAAGACAGCGCAGTGCGTACCATAGGTGGTCAGTCACTCACGCCGTTATATATTTTACAAAGCCATGGCAGCAAACTTGATACTGTTGCTGAACAAGTGATTTTACAAACCACTGACGCGATTGTTAGCGTGTTAGAAACAATGGCGGCTTTAGTCGGTAATCAAGCAGAATTAACCGATGTTGCTAGCGAATATTCGGTATTGTTAAATAAGCTTCTGCAAGCAAAAAATCCATTAATCATCGGTGGCTGGAGCCGAAAATCACCAGCATTGTTAAAAACGGTTTGTAACTTTATTCGTGTGATTAACAGCAAAAATTCAAACCTTAAAAGTGCGTTAATTCCATC
This sequence comes from Alteromonadaceae bacterium, assembly GCA_036735825.1. Lineage (GTDB taxonomy): Bacteria > Pseudomonadota > Gammaproteobacteria > Enterobacterales > Alteromonadaceae > DAINNQ01. Next base: position 4,339 of record DAINNQ010000095.1, read on the forward strand.
GCAAGCCAACAGCTTGGGCTTATTGTCATTGATGGATGAAGAAACTTTATCGGTTGAGCAAGTTTGTGAGTTAACTGAAAAGACAAACGAAGTAAAAGCGGTTGATGGAATATTGTTACTTGAGCAAGAATGCGCATCGTTTACCGCTGAGCAATTGACACAGTTACAACGCGCAAATAGAACCATTATTGCGTTAGAACATAGCGAAAATAAAGCGACCGAGATAGCAAATATTGTTTTACCTGCTGCTGCGGTGACTGAAGGTGATGGTCATTTTGTTAATTATCAAGGCAGAATTCAGGCTTTTTATCAGGTTCATCCAAGCGTTTTACCCATTCAAGAAAGTTGGCGTTGGCTGGGGTTGATCGCCAAATCGATCTTTCCAGATCATCCTTTAGCTAAAGAGAGTCGTTCATTAACAGAACTTCATCGTTTGTTTTTGCATGTTGATCCTTCGTGGGAGATCAACATGAATGACAGTGAAAGACAAACCGTGCGAGAAACTCATCGAAGTAGTGGCCGCACAGCCAAAATGGCGAATATCAGTGTCCATGAAAGTAAAACTACCCAAAGTTTTGATCCGTATCGTTTTTCAATGGAAGGTGGCTCTGTTTCAAGCAAAGGTGAAATGCCATTTAGTTGGGCTCCTGGTTGGAATTCTAATCAATCTATTCATCAATATCAGCAACACGTTGGTGGTGAACTGAGCAATGCTTCATCTATTGAATGTATTGATTTTTCTAAAGTTAATGCTCAAGAACAGTTGGTTGTTAAATGGCAAACGATACATAGCGATGTAATTAAAAGTGAGCAGGGTCAGCAGAGTTATTATCAATTAACACCTTGGTATTTAGGTGAGTGGCAAGCGTCATTAACACCTGAATTTCAGCTACTTGATCATGTTAATTCCATTGCAATGTCAGCAGAAATGGCGAATAAACATCAATGGCGGTCAGGGCAGTGGGTATGTGTTTCAAGCGTTAATTCGAGTATAAAAAATAGTGCTGATAATGAGCAGCAACAGACATTACATTCGCTGGCACAAGTGTTTGTTGATGCGCGCTTAAAAGGTAATTTTATCTACGGTGATATTGATAATTTCATTAATAATGATGTTAACAATGTGCAACTTAGTCATGCAACTGATGAGCAAATACAAGCGTATCAAACGTCTTGTGCTGAGAAAAAACAACAGGCGAAAAATCATCAGCAGCACATTCTCGCTCGGTTAAAACAGCAAGATCAGCATATTCCTATTCGTTTAGTCATGGGAGGATTAGACGATGTTTGAGTTTCTACTAAAGCTATTAGAAATCACCATTATTATTGCGCTACTGATACCTATTGCTGCCATGTTAGTGTGGGTTGAGCGGCGGATGATAGGCATTTGGCAAGATCGCCTTGGTCCTAATAGAGTTGGCCCGTTTGGTATTTTGCAATCCTTTGCTGATTTATTGAAAATTTTAGGGAAAGAAGATTGGATCCCGCCTTTTAGTGAACGTTTGGTGTTCACTATCGCTCCCATCATTGGTGCGGTTTGTGTATTGATGAGTTTTGCTGTTATTCCGTTTTCGCCTTCAATTGGCGTATCAGATCTGAATATTGGTTTGCTGTTCTTTTTGGCCATGGCTTCGCTTGCTGTCTATTCTGTTGTACTGGCTGGTTGGGCGTCAAACTCAAAATATGCATTGCTTGGCGGCATGCGAGCAGCTGCGCAAACTGTCAGCTATGAAGTGTTTATGGGCTTGTCTGTGATGGGCGTTGTTTTACTTAGCGGTACGTTTAATTTAAGGGAAATAGTTTTGGCACAGCAAGACGGCTGGTTTATTCAAAGCCAATTTGTGGGGTGTTTTATTTTTCTCATTGCCGGCATTGCTGAATCACATCGGTTGCCATTTGATTTACCTGAGGCAGAAACAGAGCTTACTGCTGGTTTTCATACCGAATATTCAGGGTTGAAATTTGCGCTGTTCTTTTTAGGGGAATATTTAGGGGTTACGCTGATTTCTGCGATGTCGGTTGTACTGTTTTTTGGTGGATGGTTGATGCCTTCGCCATTAGAAACTTGGTTGCCGCCTTTAGTATGGTTTATCTTAAAAATCGCATGTTTTATTTTGTTTTTCATTCTGCTGAGAACGTCGTTACCACGACCGAGATTTGATCAGTTATTGGCTTTTGGTTGGCAGGTTATGCTGCCGTTGGCATTAGCAAACTTATTAATAACCGCAGCTTTAAAATTGCTGGGGGTGCTGTAATGTTTCGCCATCTCCTGAGTCATTTATTCAGTCAAGTACGTACTATGTGGTTAGTGCTCAAACATACGTTTACCAAAGCCGATACGGTGCAATATCCCGAGCAAAAACCGTATTTAGCACCGCGATATAGAGGGCGAATAGTCTTAACTCGAGAGCCCAATGGTGAAGAGCGTTGTGTTGCCTGTAATTTATGTGCTGTCGCCTGTCCTGTCGATTGTATTGCTTTACAACAAACGATTGATGATGACGGCAGAAAACGCGCAGAGTTTTTCAGAATAAACTTTTCACGCTGCATTTTGTGTGGTTTTTGTGAAGAAGCGTGTCCTACCTATGCTATTCAATTAACCCCTGATGTTGAACTGGCAGAATATGATCGACAAAACCTTGTTTATGAAAAAGAACATTTATTAATAAAAGGCGTAGGTAAATACCCAGGTTATAGTTTTTATCAACAATCAGGCATTGAAATAAAAGGTAAGAAAAAAGGCGAAGGGGAACAAGAAAAACCACCGATTGATATTAAGGGGTTAATGCCATGAACATTGCTTTTGCATCAATAGAAATGTTGTTTTATCTCTCTGGTTTAATTGCTGTGGTAGCCAGTATTAAAGTGATCACCCAAAAAAATACTGTCCATGCGCTGCTATATCTTGTTGTCTCATTGTTAGCGGTTGCCGTGTGTTTTTATTTAATGGGAGCGCCATTTGCAGCAGGCCTTGAAGTGATTGTATATGCGGGTGCTATTTTAGTGCTGTTTGTTTTTGCCATCATGCTCTTTGGACTTAAAAATGATGAGACGCGATATGCTCCGCAAAGTAAAGGATTAACCATATGGTTTGGCCCGAGCTTACTTGCATTGTGTTTGCTCATTGAGATTTTTATTTCGCTAGATAACGCAGACATTCAGCAACGTTTGCAAGCAACAGTGGTCACGTCAAAACAAGTGGGCATGTTACTTTATGGTCCTTATTTATTAGCGGTAGAAATTGCTTCATTTCTCTTATTGGCTGGGCTAGTAGCTGGCTACCATTACGCCAAACCTGACGTTCAAGGAGGACATTTATGACCACGATACCGCTTGAACATGTCTTAATACTTGCTTGTATTTTATTTGTTATTGGTTTTATTGGCGTAATTGTGCGTAAAAACACGCTGTTTATGTTGATGAGTTTAGAGGTCATGCTTAACGCTGTAGGTGTGGCGTTTATAGGCGCAGGAAGTGTTTGGCAACAAGCCGACGGGCAAGTGATGTTTATTTTGATTTTAACCTTGGCTGCCTCAGAAGTTGCTGTTGGATTAGCATTGCTTATTCGTATGCAAGCGCGATTTAAATCTCTTGATATTGATTGCTTGAATCAGCTGAAAGGGTAAATGTGATGATGCTATTAACGTTTTTACCGTTTTATCCGCTTGTTAGTTTCTTGATACTGATATGGTTGAATAAAAAACTGACCTGGTTGCAAGTGTCAGTGTTAAGTGTAGGATCAATGTTGCTGTGTGCGCTAACAAGTTTGTTGCTCTTAAATCAGTTGTACAGCACTGATGATGCCGTTATTACAGCGCATTTATGGCGATGGTTTTCATTACAAAGTGGCGATTCTTTTGCCAGTGTCAACTTTGCTTTTCGGCTGGATGGATTGTCGGCAGTGATGATCAATGTTGTTTCTGGTATCGGTTTTCTGATCCATTTATTTGCCGCTGCCTATATGAAAAACGATGACAACTTCAGCCGCTTTATGGCGTATATGAATCTGTTTATTGTCGCGATGCTCATTTTAGTTTTAGCTGACAATCTTGTGCTGCTTTATTTAGGTTGGGAAGGGGTTGGGCTATGTAGCTTCTTGTTAATTGGTTTTTGGTATCAAGAGAAAAGTAATGTTTTAGCTGCTCGAAAAGCGTTTATTGTTACTCGCATCGGCGATACTTCTATGGCAATTGGCTTGTTTTTATTATTCACATCACTTGGCTCTGTTAATATTCAA
>DAINNQ010000096.1:0-8504 GCA_036735825.1 Alteromonadaceae bacterium
GTTTTAAGTAGAAGTATTAGATAAATGAATGAATTGTTGTTGTCTGAAATTAATTCAGAACAAAAAAATTTATTATCCGCCATAGCATTAATCGAAGAGCATGTTTTTAATCAGTGCCCGCCATATGAAGCCTCACTTGATAAACTTGTTAATGAGTGTCAAGTTGCGCTTAATGGCATAGAAGATTCGATGGATAGAGCGGAATGCTTTATTAATGAGATTTATGTTGGTCAGCTTTTTTTAGATAACCAACGCTTATTATGGCCGGTAGTTTCACAACAACTTGTACAATCTATCGATTTTAAAATTATCTCTCCAGTGCTAAAAGCGGTGATTATTGAGCAAGTTGCTATTGAATGTGGCTTAGAGGCTGAATTGATTTATGTACCTGAGAAAATCATGGTGCGTATTATCTGTGATGAAGTTTACTCGATAATTTTTGATCCGATCAGCGGTGAGTCGCTCAATGGGCAACAACTTGATGATCGTCTTGATGAGCTAGATCACGCGCACAATGAAGTGTTTTTAGCAGCAATGGAAAAGCAAAGCGTCATAGTTGAACATTTAAGCGCACTTAAAAATTCACTGATCAATGAAATGATGTTTGATAAAGCACTAAAATGTGTTGATTTGTTATTGGCATTACGCCCCAATGACCCATTCGAGCGACGTGATCGAGGCTTTTTATTGCATCAATTAGATTGTTTTAAAGTGGCTTATGATGATTATCAATTCTTTGTTAATGAATGTCCGAAAGATCCTGCCGCTCAGCTATTAAAAATGCAATTAGATCAAATAACCGTAGCAGAAACTGTATTACACTAGCGCAGGTTTTAGATTGTTGGTAATCTTTTAGCTGTTTTTAATGCTATTGGATAATCAGCTGATTATTAAAATAGACGTGTATAAATAAGTGCTAGTGCCGTAAATCAAGCGAGTAAAACAAGGACGTAAGCTTGGTTGGCATTCTCAGCAAAGCCTAAATGTTTACGATCAGTTTTAAATAGCCTTAAAGCTAAAACGGTCTTAAAGATAAAACAAAGTAAATAACTAAATATTTTACATAATAATTAGACAAACAATTTTGGGAGAAATTATGTTTGCATCATCTTCAGCTACTGAAGTTACAACACACGCCCCCTTATTAACAAACGACGCTACCATATTAGGTATTTTAGCTTTAATGCTAGGTTGGGTTTTTTACACCGCTTATGGTAATTCTCCATTTTGGCGTAAGTTCTATAGTGTAGTTCCAGCAGTTTTAGTTTGTTATTTTCTGCCATCATTATTAAATACTTTTGACATTATTGATGGCGAATCATCACAACTTTATTATGTTGCTTCTCGGTATTTACTTCCTGCTTGTTTGGTACTGTTAACCTTAAGTGTCGACTTAAAAGCTATTGCTCGCTTGGGCAACAAAGCCGTGATTTTATTCTTAACAGGCACTATTGGTATTGTTATCGGTGGCCCTATTGCTTTATTAATTGTTGCCAGTTTTGTTCCTGATTTAATTGGAGTAACTGGGCCTGAAGCGGTTTGGCGAGGTATGACAACGGTTGCAGGCAGTTGGATCGGTGGCAGCGCCAACCAAGCGGCAATGAAAGAAATATATGGTGCTGGCGATCAAATTTTCTCGGCCATGGTGACGGTAGATGTCATCGTTGCAAATTTGTGGATGGCGGTTTTACTTGTGATGGCAGGTAATGCAAAAAATATTGATGCGAGAACGGGGGCTGATACCTCAGCCATTGCAGATTTAAAAGAAAAAGTTGAACAGTTTCATGCGAAACATGGGCGTATCGCAACATTAGCTGATCTGATGATCATTGTTGCCGTAGGCCTTGGAGTAACAGGTTTTGCTCATTTATTTGCTGATATTGTTACCCCATATTTTGTCGCAAACTATCCAGACTTAGCTAAGTTTAGCTTTCACAGTAAATTCTTTTGGATGGTGGTTTTTGCCAGTGTTGTCGGTGTTTTATTATCATTTACTAAAGCTCGAGAACTTGAAGGTGCAGGGGCATCTAAAGTTGGCTCGGCATTTTTATATGTGTTGATCGCAACCATAGGTATGAAAATGGATGTGCGTATGATCCTCGACGCTCCTGTTTACTTTGTCATTGGGGCTATTTGGATGATCATCCACGCATCATTAATGCTGATTGTTGCAAAAGTGATCAAAGCGCCATTGTTTTATATGGCCGTTGGTAGCCAAGCCAATGTTGGCGGTGCTGCTTCTGCGCCGATTGTCGCATCCGCTTTTCACCCATCACTTGCTCCTGTAGGGGTATTATTAGCTGTATTAGGCTATACCATTGGTACTTACATGGCTTGGTTATGTGGCCAAATTTTACAAGTTGTTGGTTAAGCGTAAGTTGCTAAACATTTAAATTCTTAGGATAAAAACATGAGTATTGCACAGATACAGTTAGGAAATATCACCGTAGCCAATGATCAGCCGTTTACGTTATTTGGTGGCATGAACGTATTAGAGTCACGTGATTTGGCCATGAAAATTGCTGAGCATTATGTCGAAGTGACGCAAAAACTAAATATTCCTTATGTGTTTAAAGCATCGTTTGATAAAGCGAATCGCTCATCAGTGCATTCGTATCGGGGTCCAGGCTTAGACGCTGGGTTGAAAATATTTGAAGAAATAAAATCTACCTTTAATGTACCTGTGATAACAGATGTTCATGAACCGTATCAGGCGCAACCTGTAGCTGATGTTGTTGATGTTATTCAATTACCAGCGTTTCTTGCTCGTCAAACTGACTTAGTTGTGGCTATGGCTAAAACTAATGCGATCATTAATGTTAAAAAACCACAATTTTTAGCCGCTCATGAAATGCGTCATATCATTAAGAAATTTGCTGAAGCAGGCAATGATAAAGTGATCTTATGCGAACGTGGAAGCTGTTATGGCTATAACAACTTGGTGGTTGATATGTTAGCCATGGAAGAAATGAAAAGCTATGCGCCGGTGATTTTTGATGCGACCCATGCATTACAAAAACCAGGGGGAAGAGAAGATTCCGCTGATGGTCGTCGTGCACAAGCTGCTCAATTGGCGCGTAGTGGTATGGCATTGGGTATAGCGGGTTTATTCATTGAAGCCCATCCTGATCCTAGCATCGCTAAATGTGATGGTCCTTGTGCGTTACCACTTGATAAATTAGAGCCATATTTACTGCAAATGAAAGCAGTTGATGATTTAGTGAAAAGTTTTGAGCCTTTAATCACAGGCTAAACCTGCTGTAGCACAAAAGCTAATATCACAAAATCAAATACCACAAAGCCTAATATCAACAGGTCAATAAAATGTGCATTTGTTTAGAAATGAGATAGTTGATGAAAGGAAAGAGAAAAAGAAAAGGGTGTCTAGAGAACACCCTTAATATTTTTTATGCGCGAGCATTTTATGTTTATTTGCTCTAGAGAAGCAAATAATTTTTCGTAACACTGAGCAGGTTGGGCGTGCTCAGCCTTACTTTTTAGTCAACTAAATTTGTTATTCAGCTGCTAAGGTTAATTTAGCTACAGACACTTTTTCGATGTCACTTTCTTTTGCTTGAGAAGCCAATAAGCTGTGCTCAGAATACGTTTGCTTTGTAGTTGCAACTTTAATTTGTTGCAATGAAATCGCTAAATCTAGCTCTACATTTTTCAATAAATCTACAGCATTAATTGGCTGTACTTTATTTAATTCAGCTGTGGTTACAGCTGTTGTGTTAGCGTTAGCGAAAGTAGTCAATAAGACTACGCTTAAAGTTGAGAGTGTTTTAAATAATTTCATTGTTTAGTCACCTGTATAAAAACGTCAAATATCCTTATAGATGTTTTGGGACATGGTCTCTGCTCTCGTGGTTGAATACCTACTTGAAGGTCTTTCATTGCCTGCCTACACTTTACTATTTGAAGGTAGGATAAAGATGGTGTCCGTCATCTACGGAGCAAATAATAAGTTAAAGCTGGTAAAAATAAAAATGACATTTTATAATGTCAATCATTAGAAAAACTAATGGATTGTCTTTCGTTTTTTGTTAATAGAGTATTTATTCAAAAAAATGTCATATTAATCAATTATCATAGGAAAGGTTTTGGCCGTAAGAATACCGCCGCTTAACGCTTTGAAGGCATTTGAAGCTTCTGCGAGACATTTGAGTTTTACCCGTGCAGCAGAGGAATTGTTTGTCACTCAGGCAGCTATAAGTCATCAAATAAAATCTTTGGAAGAGTTTTTAGCCATAAAGTTATTTATGCGAAAAAACCGTTCTCTTTTATTAACTGAAGAAGGACAATCTTACTATTTAGATATTAAAGATGTTTTTAATGCACTGCATGACGCAACTGAACGACTCCTTGCTCGAGGTGAAAAGGGGGCAATAACCGTTAGCTTACAACCAAGTTTTGCGATTCAATGGTTGGTGCCTAGATTAAATGCCTTTAATGCGCTCAATCCTGATATCGATGTACGTATTAAAGCGGTTGATCAACCTGATGGCTCACTAACTGAAGATGTGGATATTGCTATCTACTACGGCAGAGGGAAGTGGACAAATGTCAATGCAGAAAAATTGCATACTGAGCATTTAGTGCCTGTTTGCTCCCCTTTGCTGTTACAAGGTAAAAAACAAATCAATACCTTGGAAGATTTAACTCATCACACTTTACTTCATGACACGTCTCGGCGTGATTGGAAAAGATGGTTCAAAGAAGCCAATATTAAAGGCACGAATGTCAACCATGGGCCTATCTTTAGCCATTCATCTATGGTGTTACAAGCGGCTGTTTATGGTCAAGGTATTGCTTTAGCGCAAAGTGTACTTGCCAAGCCAGACATTGTTGCAGGGCGCTTGGTTGCTCCAGTTTCCCATACTTTAGTTAGTAAAAATGCTTTTTATATCGTTTGCAGAGAGCATCAAGTGGATAATGGTAAAATAGCCGCCTTTAGAGAGTGGGTGCTCGAAACCGTTGAACAAGAGCAAGATGAATCGGATGATGAGTAATGACCAACTTTCAACTTCCAATTATCCATTACCAATTTTTCCCAAAGTTGAGTTAAGACAGTGATCACCATTTCTAAACATGAAAATTTTGTTGAACATGCTAAAGCGTTATGTATCTTTGCCCATGGTGCTGGCGCTGATAAATCATCAGACTTTATGGAAAAGTTTACTTTCATGTTAAATGAGCAACACATTAGCGTACTTAGATTTAACTTTAACTACATGGATAAACGTTTGCTCGATGGTAAACGTTATCCTCCTGAGAAAATGGATAAATTACTTGCTTGTTTTGAGCAAGTAATTGCGGGCATAACCTCTACATTACCGATTTATTTAATGGGCAAATCAATGGGAGGAAGAGTAGCGGCAACACTTGCTGAGCAGACTCTTGAGCATATCAAAGGCGTTATTTGTTTAGGATATCCATTTCATCCTCAGAAAAAGCCTGAAAACCTAAGGCTAACTCCTTTACAGAATACCAAGTTGCCGATATTGATTGTGCAAGGCGAACGTGATGCGCTGGGGAATAAAGAAGAGATTGCAAGTTATCAATTATCGGCACTGTGTCGCGTTAGCTTTTTGCCTGATGGCGATCACGATTTAAAGCCTCGAGTAAAATCAGGATTTACTCACCAACAACATTTAACGACGGCAATAACTCAAATAGTGAAATTTATTGATGAGCATAATGAATAGACAACGTCTGCTAAAAATAATCTGGGTATTTATTGCACTGAGTGGTGGTTTTTCTGTATTATTCGGCGCTTGGTTAGCCCATGCTGGGCAAGAGTTAATAGAAAATGATCGAGCTCGTTTAATTACAGCCCATCATTATCAAGTTATTCATACACTTGCATTACTCGCTGTGAGTGTTGCTTATCGATTAAAACCCGTTACCATATTACTCGTTCCATCTTTATTTTTTATTGTTGGCATTATTGCTTTTAGTGGCAGTTTATATTTAAAAACATTTTTAGGTGTAAGTAGTTTCGGTGGTTTAGCGCCATTTGGCGGCGTAACATTAGCAATCGGCTGGTTAAGTTTAGCCTTTGTAGGTAAAGAAAAATTATGACATCAATTGTTTTATATTGCAGACCAGGTTTTGAGAAAGAATGTGGTGCTGAAATTCAAGAAAAAGCCGCATGGATCGAAATCTTTGGCTACCTACAACTGACCAAAAATGAAGGTGTTGTGTTTTTTCATCTGAATAGCTCAGATGATGGTGAAAAGTTAATGGAACAACTACCATTGAAACGGTTAGTGTTTGCGCGTCAATGGTTTGTGACATTAACAGAAAAAATTACCTTGCCAGAATATAATCGGGTTGAAGCGATAGTTGATGCGCTCGGCAACGATTGGCAATATGCAGATTTACGGATGGAAACGCCTGATACAAATGACGGAAAGGCGCTTTCAAAATTTTGTCGAAAACTAGCGGTGCCTTTGAGACAAGGCTTACGTAAAAAGAAAATATTAACCGAAAAAGACAATAACGACGGTGCTATTTTACACGCCTTGTTTTTCTCTGGCACTGAAGTCATTCTAGGTTTTTCACTTGGGCATAACAGTTCAGCTCATGTGATGGGCATTCCACGATTAAAATTTCCAAGTTCAGCACCTAGCCGCTCTACATTGAAATTGGATGAAGCCTTTTTATATTTTATTCCTAAGGCTGAATGGGAATCACGCTTAACATCTGGTATGAAAGCGGTTGATTTAGGGGCAGCGCCTGGCGGCTGGACATATCAACTCGTGCGTCGAGGAATGATGGTTACCTCAATTGATAATGGCCCTATGGCTGAGTCTTTAATGGAAACTGGTCAAGTAAAGCATTTAATGGTGGATGGTTTTAAATTTGAGCCGAAACGTCATGAAATTCATTGGTTAGTGCGGGAAACGAAAAAGCGCGAGAAAGTGAATATTCCTGATCAAACACCTATTGATTGGTTGGTGTGCGATATGATTGAAAAGCCACAACGTGTTATTGATCTTGCTATTCATTGGTTCAATGAAGGCTATTGTCGTGAAGCAATTATTAACTTAAAGCTGCCGATGGCAAAAAAATATGACACAGTAAAAGAGTTATTAGACAAGCTGAAAACGGCACTACCAAATTGTTATTACGAAGCGAAGCATCTCTATTATGACCGTGATGAAGTCACGTTATTAATCAAATATAAAGTGCACAGAGCCAATCAGCGCTAGAGCATTTCCTCAGATTTAAGTTCCATAAAAGATTAATAAAAAACCGGCTCAATTGCTTAGATGCCGGTTTATATTAATATTAGTGCTACTTCGTTTAATTAAAGTTTATAGCTTATAAGCGCTCTAAAACAGCTTCAGTAAAATCAGTTGTACCGTGTGTGCCACCTAAATCACGAGTTGTACGATCGCCACTTTCAATGACTTCAGTGATAGCTTGACGTATGTTTTGGGCTTTATCAGCCATGCCTAGATATTCGAGCATTTGTATTGCCGCTAAAATAACTGAAGTGGGATTAGCTAAGTTTTTACCAGCAATATCAGGAGCGCTACCATGCACCGCTTCAAAAATGGCACAATCACTACCAATGTTAGCACCAGGTGCCATGCCTAAACCGCCCACTAAGCCTGCACACAAGTCAGATAAAATATCACCAAACAAATTGGTGGTAACAATCACGTCAAATTGTTCAGGATTCATCACTAATTGCATACAGCAGTTATCAACAATCATTTCTGTTGATTCAATATCAGGGTAACGTTTGGCAACATCTCTCGCAACTTTTAAAAACAGCCCTGAAGTTGATTTTAAAATATTGGCTTTATGAACTGCGGTAACTTTTTTACGGCCTTCTTTGCGCGCGGTTTCGTAGGCAAAGGTTACAATTCTCTCAGCACCTTCTCGAGTGATTATACTTTTTGCTTCTGCCTCTTCTCCGTCATCAGACAATGTTTGCCCTAAGCCTGAATACATGCCTTCGGTATTTTCGCGAATCGTAATGATATCAATGTTTTCATAGCGTGCTTTTGTGCCTTTAAATGACAATACCGGGCGAACATTGGCATAAAGTTGAAATTGTTTACGTAAGGTAACATTTATCGAGGTAAAGCCTTCACCCACAGGGGTAGTTAACGGGCCTTTAAGCGTGATTTTATTTTTTTGAATAAGTTGCAACGTTTCTTCAGGCACTAATTCACCATGTTTTTCTAGAGCAACTAAACCTGCGTCTGCGTATTCGTAGTCAAAGTTACAACCTGCTTTGTCTAATACTTTTATGGTTGCATCGATAATATCTGGACCTATACCGTCTCCGGGGATCACTGTGATGGTTTGTTTAGTCATGTTTTTGCCTTTTAAATTCAAAATGTGAATTGTCACCATTCATTGAAGCGATAATGTTTGTTTGGTGTTTGTCATTAATTTTAGTGCTAAATTTCAATTTTTTCTGCTAGGTTAGAAAGGTATTTCAAGCACGTTTATATCAAAAATTTAGTCGATGAATAATGTAC
>DAINNQ010000097.1:0-8455 GCA_036735825.1 Alteromonadaceae bacterium
CTTATTTCTTCTGCTCAGTGTTAGTTGCTCACCCGATTTTAATATCACCGTATAATCACCACTGTCACTGGCTTTTAACTCGCTAACACAACAGCGTTTGATAATTGTTGAACGATGAATACGAATGAAATCATTAGGATCGAGCTGTTTTTCTAAGGTGGTTAATGTTTCTCTGTGCAAGATGTGGCTACCATCATTCAGATAAATGTCGGCGTAATTGCCCGCTCCGAGAATATAGACAATATCTGCCACTTCAATTAAACGAATTCTGCCAGGGTCTTTAACAACAATGCGGCTTTTAAAGTGGTGGTCTTTTTCACTGACTAATTGTTGAATGAGTTGGTTAATATTTTTGAAATTAGTAGCGGTTTTATTGGTGATTTTTTCTCGAGCTTTATTTAATGATTGGTAAAACCTGTCATCATCAAATGGCTTAAGTAAATAATCTATCGCGTTAAGTTCAAAGGCGGTAATGGCATATTGATCATACGCGGTGGCAAAAATAATCACCGCGTCTTCATTTAAACCTTCAGCAACTTCTATTCCTGTTTTTCCTGGCATTTGAATATCAAGATAAATCAAATCAAAGCTATGCTGCTGAGCCAATTCAAGTACTTGATGACCATTTTCCGCTTCGAATATTTCACCAATATCTTTTTGTTCTTTTAATAAATATTTAATCGTTTCTCGCGCTAAATATTCATCATCAGCGACTAACACTTTAAGCATTAATGACTCCTACGGGTAAAGACAGTAAAGTTTCGAAATAACCATTGTCTAATTCTTTTAAATGTAATGAAAAGTTATTGCCGTAGAGCTTGGTCATGCGTTGACGACAGTTTTTCAAGCCAATACCAAAACCTTTATGATCGTCATGCTCTGGGACTTTGTTGATCAGAGTTACCTTAATTTTTTGCGCAGTGATTTTGATGTCTAGTGTGAGCATGTTCTTATTACTTTCGAGCTGAGAGCCATGCTGCACGGCATTTTCAACTAAGGTTTGCAATAACATGAACGGAATTTCGCAGTGTAAAGGATCGCCGCTAATCGTTAATTTCGTATCTAACTTTTTTTCAAAACGCATTTTTTGAATGGTGAGGTAGCTTTGAATAAATTCAATTTCTTGTTGTAAGGTAATTAGCTGACTATTTTGATTTTCGAGCACTTTTCTTAGCATTAAGCTTAATTCACTTAACGCTTTTATCGCTTTTGATTTATCGTCCAAGCGGATCAAGCTGGCAATCGTGTTTAGAGTATTAAAAAGAAAATGGGGATTCAGTTGAGACTTGAGTGACTGCAGCTCAACTTGCAGTAATTGCTTGGCTAATTGTTCATTTTTAATCGCGTGTTCGGTCGCGCTGCGGTAATAAGTAAGCGCATAGCCAATGCCCAAAATAGCTAAATAAACAATAATATCTATGTGCAACGGGCTCAGCCACAACCTATTTATTGCATCATGTACTATTTCTGCGGTGATTTTCCCATTATCGATGAGTGCTACTTCAACAATGGTTAAGCCCCAATAGAGCGTAAAAATGATGATTAAAATAGAAACGGTACTAATAATAAAATGCGCTAGGCGTTGTCGGTCAAATTTTATGGTTGCGGTCGCGGCAATAATTAATGGTGCGCACAATGCCCAATTTCCCCACCACGGTAAGTACTCTAACCAAATATCACTGAAAATTGCAGGACGATCGTAGTGCAGTGCTAGCCGGTAAGTATAAGAAGCAGCAAAGGTATTGAGTAATAACCAAAATATCAGATTAATTAACCAAATCTGCTTTGAGGGTAAATTCTTAATAAAAGATGAAAACATAATCTTGAGGTTTAAGGGCGCTAGTAAGATTATTTAACACTTAGGTAGTCAAAAGCAAATTTCTCTGAGTTTCACCATGGAATAGTGACATGAATAACGCACTGATCTTGTGTCATTTCACGGCTTTTATCACGTTTTGTAACGGGTATTCATCAAACTGTTTACAAGTTCAATCCGCTCGTAACAGCAATCCGACCATTTGTCCCACACTTGTCACCTCTGATGTATTAGAGAATGTTTCGTAGATATCAAAGCAGTAATTTATAACATGACGAAAAATATTGTCATAAAAAAACATAAAAAATACACAGGGAGACACACCATGTTTACAAACAACAAGCTAGCAAGATCGATCAAGCTCGCACTTGTGTTTGGCGCAGCCTCAGCAACTATGCTAACTACAAATGTGGCATTTGCAGAAGAAGCGCAAGATACACAAGCAGAAAAAGAAATAGAAAGAATTGCGGTAACAGGTAGCCGTATTCGACGTCCTGGCGCAGTATCGGCTAGCCCAATATTTTCGATGGAATCGCAAGAAATCGAAATGTTACAAACTCCTCAAGTAGAGGAAGTACTTAGAAATCTACCGAGTACTATTCCTGGTGATGGTGCAAGTGTTAACAATGGTACGGCAGGTGCTGCGACGGTTAACTTACGTGCGTTAGGTACTCAACGTACATTAGTGTTAATGAATGGCCGTCGAATGATCCCATTTAACTTTAATGGGGTTGTTGATACCGCAACGGTTCCTGTGTCATTAGTGGACAGAGTCGATGTTGTAACTGGTGGTGCCTCGGCTGTTTATGGTTCTGATGCGATTGCGGGCGCGGTTAACTTTGTCATGAAAGATAACTTTGAAGGGGTTGAACTTCTTGTTAATCACTCAGAAACGGGTGACAGCGATGGCGATACCGATAATATCTCACTGACTTTAGGTTCAACATTAGATGATGGTAAAGGTAACGTTGCTTTAGCGATGAACTGGACCGACCGTAAACCTGTGATGTTAGGTGACCGACCACTTGGTGTGCTTGGTATTGCGACAGGTTCTGGCGGTGGTTATCAATCCTTTTTAGATGGTGATGGTCCTGTTCCTCCGCACGCAGGTTGTGGCGGCCCAGACGTAACAACTCATGAAAGCGGCGGCGGTTCTACCACAGCAATTCCAACACGATTTGCTATTGTTGGTGGTGGTGTTGCTGGGCAATTTAGAGAAGATGGCTCGTTAGGGGCGGATTGTAGTCGTTTTAACTTTAACCCGTATAATTATTATCAAACCCCACAAGAGCGCTACAGTGCAACCGCATTAGCGCATTATGATATTTTTGAAGATCATACCGTTTATACTTCAGCCAGCTTTACTAATACCTCGGTTAAACAACAAATTGCGCCATCGGGTACTTTTGGCGCAACCTTTAATTTGCCATTGGCAAATCCGTTTATTAGCAATCAAGCACGCGATTGGATCTTAACAAACGCTAACCAAGCACGTGAAGGTGGGTTATTAAATGGCGGTGCATTAACTAATTGGCAAGACATCAATGGTAATGGCATTGTTGATGAAGAAGATTACCTATTAGTTCAGCTTCGTCGTCGTACTTTAGAGCTTGGTCCTCGTTCTACCGAATATCAATCTTCGCAATTTCAACTAGTTGCTGGAGTTGAAGGCTTATTGTATGGCGATTGGGAATACGATGTTTCCTATCAATATGGTGAATCTAATCGTACCAATATTGACCGTGGTTACACCAACCTAACGAATATTCAAAATGCCTTAGATTCTACTGATGGCGTAACTTGTGCTAATGGTGACGCGACTTGTGTACCGATTCATTTATTTGGTGGTTTTGGCACAATCACACCAGCAATGGCGGCGTATGCTTCAGCAACCGCTTTGACCAAGCAAGCGTATAGTCAAGAAGTGATCACAGCAACGGTGAATGGCCCAGTTGATTTTATTGAGTTGCCGACAGCAGGTGTGCCTTTATCATTGAGCTTTGGTTACGAGCACCGTAAAGAAGAAGGTGAAATGACACCTGATGAGTGTCAAAAACTCGCACCAGCAAGTTGTAAAGGTGGTGCAGGTGGTAATACCTTACCCATTAAAGGTGGCTTTAAAGTATCCGAGTTTTTCATCGAAGGTGTTTTACCTGTATTTGATGGCGAAACGTTCGCAGAAACGCTGGATGTTGAATTTGCTTATCGTTCAGCTGATTATGATTCAGTTGGTCAAAACGATACTTGGAAGCTAGGTTTTAGCTGGCGTCCAGTGAGTGATTTATTAATTCGTGTGATGCAACAATCTGCAACGCGTGCGCCAAACGTCGGTGAGATAGCTGCACCTGTTGTTACAGGGTTATCTAATGCGTTAATTGATCCTTGTTCAGTGGCTAATGCTGCAAACATTGACGCTAACTTACGCTCGCTGTGTATTTCGACTGGCATGACAGATGCACAAGTCGGTAAAGTGCAAGATGTGATTTCTGGGCAGGTGAATGGTTTCCAAGGCACTAATCCATTATCACTACCAGAAGCAGAAGAAGCAGAAACCTTTACGGCTGGTTTTGTTTATACCAACGAAGCTTTGTTAGATCTTGCTTTGACTGTCGATTATTACGACATCAAAGTGGATAACACTATTGGTAACTTTACGGCACAACAAACGCTTAACGCTTGTTATCAGTTCGGGAATGCCAGCGAGTGTGCCAAAATTCGTCGTATTGGTGGTGACTTAACCATTGCTGGTTCTGGTATTGAAACTTACACCACTAACCTAAGTTATCGTCAAGCAGAAGGTGTGGAAGTTGGCATTAACTTTAAAGTGCCTTTGGATGAAATGGGCGATTTAAGTTTTTCAACTAACTTAAACCATTACTTAGCCAATGAACGTCAATCATCAGCAGAATTGCCTATTATTGATTGTTTAGGCGCGTATGGTAACAACTGTTCACCAACACCGAAAACGACATGGACACAGCGTGTAACATGGAGCATGGATGATGTAACGGTCTCGGCATTGTGGCGTCATAGCAGTGCGATTGATATGGAAACTGTGCAAGCGGCTGGTTCGTTTGAAGACTTCCGTTCAATTGATGCGTATAACTACTTAGACTTATTTGCTAGCTATTCATATGGTGAGCATACTAAATTTACGTTTGGTATCGACAATGTTACTGATGAAGAGCCGCCAGTTGTTGGTGGTGAAGCAGGTTCAACGGCATTTAACTCAGGAAATACTTTCCCAAGTTCTTATAGCCCGTTAGGTCGAATATTGAGAGCAGGAGTTAAATTTACTTTCTAATACACACGTAGAATGTAGATAGACTAAACGGAGCCAATGGCTCCGTTTTTATTGTGCTTAATATTGTGCTTAATATTAAGTTTAAGTATTTGTTTAACTTATGTTTAGCTTGTATTTTTTTATGTTCAGATCATTCCAATATTCGCTGACCTTCTTGAATAATTGTATCAGACACTTTTTTGTGAACGCCACGTAACATAGTCCAATGGTGCCAATATAAGGTTTCTATTAACTTGTAATCGGGAAGTAAATTGATCAGGGCGCCAGAGGCTAATTCGTCTTTAATTTGAAGCTCGGCCACTAAACAATAAGCTGCGCCATATTTAGCTAGGGTAATAAAAGCTTCTGAAGAACGCACGGCATGCAGCGGGTAATCTCCTTCTTTTAAACCGTAATGATCTTCAATAAAACGAACGTGCATATTATCGCGATGATCAAACGCAACTCCAGGTGCTCGGGTTAAAGTAGTTGCGTTAATTCCTTCTTTGAAATAAGTGTCTTTAAAATCAGGGGAAGCAACGAGAATATAATGTAAATCTCCTAGTTTTTCTGCTTGGCAGCCTTTTAATGGTGATGCTTGTAGGCTAATAGCACCAAAAGCTTCACCGTCTTTGAGTTTTTCTATCGTGTGTTGTTCATCAGCAATGAGCAAATTTAACTCAATTAAATTCGTTTTTATCGTCGGAGCAAGTGCTGGAATGAGCCACGTTGCTAAGCTATCAGCATTGGTTGCTAAATGAATTGTTAAAGGTTTTTGCGGGGAGTCATTAAAAATTTCAGGCAGTAGCTCTGCTTCTAATTGTACAACTTGATAATAGTGGCCAATAAGTTTTTTACCTATGTCGGTCGCCTTTAGTGGTTGTGTTCGAATTAACACCGGTTGGGCAATATTTTGCTCTAATTGTTTTATGCGTTGTGATACGGCTGATTGAGTGATGAATAACACATTGGCGGCGCGTTCGAAACTTTGCTCATCAATAACTGTAGCAAGTGCTTGCAGTAATTTATAATCTAGTGGTGCCGACATAAGTATCTCTAATGACTGTTAATAATTATTAATTTTATTTATGTTAATGCATGGAATACATTTAGCCAAATTATTCATTTAGCAAGCGGAAAACACTATGTTTACAGCGTTATTTCAAGGATTCTTTTTAGGGGCGAGTATGATCATTCCTTTAGGTGTTCAAAATTCTTATGTATTAAGTCAGGGGATTAAAGGTAATCATCATTTTTTGACCGCGACCGTGTGCATGCTGTGCGACATTATGCTCATTGGCTTAGGCATTTTTGGAGGAGGCAAACTTATTGCCAGTAATGAGTGGCTAATGCTGATCATGGGTTGGGGGGGAATGTTATTTTTGCTGAGTTACGGCGCAGTCGCTTTTTACAAAGTGTGGCAAAATCAGTATCAACTGCCTGAAAAAGTTAAAGCATTAACCAATAGAAAAACCGTTATC
Source organism: Alteromonadaceae bacterium (assembly GCA_036735825.1). Lineage (GTDB taxonomy): Bacteria > Pseudomonadota > Gammaproteobacteria > Enterobacterales > Alteromonadaceae > DAINNQ01. The sequence continues at coordinate 6,581 of DAINNQ010000097.1, forward strand.
GCAACCACATTAGCGGTTACTTTGTTAAATCCTCATGTTTATTTAGATACGGTGATGATTTTAGGAAGCGTTGGCGGGGCTTTTCAAGGACACGAAAAAATGTATTTTGCACTCGGCACTATGATGGCTTCAATCATCTGGTTTTATAGCTTAGCAGGCGGTGCGGCAAAGTTAGCGCCGTGGTTAGGTCAACCGAAATCGCAGCGTATTATTGATGCGTTTATCGGCTCGATCATGTGTTTTGTTGCTTTTACGTTGTTTCGATCAGTATTAAATTAATTCGCGATATTACAGTGAAATATTCCAGAGAATGCGTATTTCTTGGCAAAGCGCTTTTATGATTGGCTCGTTTAATCGTTTGGTTTGGACAACAAAGTTTAGAGGCAAGCTAAAATCAAGCTCAGAGAATAATTCGACTTCGCCTAACATTTGATGATGTTGGGCGGTGGTTAATTCGAGAAAACTTAAGCCTACACCATTTCGCACTAAATCGAGTCTAGAAAGCTCATCACTACTTTGAATTTTGGCGTGAATTTTTGTCCCTAGTTTTTGTTTTAACACGGTATCAAATGGGCAATATTTGTCCATGGTGATCCAGTCAAAATCTGCTAATTCATTAGCAATATTTATTTTTGCGGTTACAAAACCTTTGGGCGCAATAGTGGTTATTGCTACGTGTTTAACTACAATACCTGTGAATTCTTCAGGCACATCGCCATAGATATAACCTCCATCAAGGGCTTGAGATTTGATCTGCTCAAGAATAACGCCACTCACGCTTGGGGTGATTGTTAAACTAATTCCAGGGCAGTTTTCTAATAAGTTATGATAGAGCTCGCTGATTTTTAATGACTGGCTAGGTTGATTAATACCCAAGGAAAAATGACCAATGAGCTCATCATGCTTGTCTACTGCCAGATTAACCATATCCACTGCAGAATCTAAGGTTTTTTGTGCCTGAGCTAACAGCAGTTCGCCTTTTTCAGTTAAGGTCATGCCCTTTGGCGAGCGAATGAAAAGTGCAATGGCTAATTCTTGCTCAAGCGCTTTGATATGAGCACTGATTGCTGGCGGCGTGCTACATAATTGTTTGGCCGCTTGAGTTAAGTTTTTAGTCTCTGCCACCACCACAAATGAGCGTAAATGATAAAATTCCACAGCTATTTTGTTCCTGACTTGTCGATATTTGCACTATATAACATTCACAATCGCTTTAATATTCATTGAAACTGAACATCCTCTTCATAACTTATGAATGTATTTTCTCAGCAGGTGAGCATAAAGTGATGAACATAATCTCAGCAGACCCTAATAATTAAATTAATGAGGAATTAACATGTCAAATGCCTTTGAATATCCAGCAGCGCCAACAGAGCAAGCGCACACTTTTTTTAAACACAAATTAGGCTACGAAACCGATTGTTCAGACGTTTACGCTGATATCAAAGCAGGGACAATAGATTACCTATTCGTTGATGTGCGTTCAGAAGACGCTTATGAAAAAAGTCATGCAATGCAGGCGATTAACTTTCCTCACAGCAAAATGACAGCAGCCTCGTTATCCACTTACCCAAAAGATACGCAATTTGTGGTTTATTGCTGGGGGCCAGGTTGTAACGGTGCAACCAAAGCCGCTATGAAATTAGCCGCACTAGGATTTGCAGTCAAAGAGATGATCGGCGGCATTCATTATTGGGAAGATTTTGAACGCTATCCCGTGGTTCGCAGAAAAACGGAAGTGCAAGTGTAAATATTTTTCCTTCAATAACAGAGCATCATAAAATGATGATGCTCTGTTGTTCCCTCCTAGACTCATCAATTTTAAGACAAAAATTAAAATTTCATCTAGATATATTCTTTTTTGGAATAAAAAAG
>DAINNQ010000098.1:0-8444 GCA_036735825.1 Alteromonadaceae bacterium
CCCTATTGTTGATGTAATGAAAGATCATGAACTAGAAAAATTTCTTGAGAATGCCAAAATGAATGTTCGTAAAAAAGTCAATAATTGGCCGAATCATATGGATTTCATTCAACATTATTGCAAGTCGAATGTTATGTGATCCTAAGTATGGTAAATAATTAATTCACTAGCATGTGTGTAAATTACAAATTGATAAAATATATTCTAACAAGTTATTTAGTGATAGCGTCATGTAGTGCCAATGAGTTTTCATGGCCCAATAATGCTAAAGCCGCGGTTAGTTTGTCTTACGATGATGCATTAAATAGTCAACTTGATCATGCTATACCCGCTTTAGATCGCTACAACTTTAAAGGCTCTTTTTATTTAACACTTAGCTCTCCAACGGTTGCCTCACGTTTAAATGAATGGCGAACTATCGCCCAAAATGGTCATGAGTTAGGGAATCACTCAATTAACCATGCGTGTCGCGGCTCACTACCAAATAGAGAATGGGTTCCTGAGCATAATGACTTAGATAAAAAGTTTTATGCTGAGATTGTTCAAGAAATCAAAACGGCGAATACTTTTTTACAAGCGATCGATGGTGAAAAAAATCGAACTTTTACCGTACCCTGCGCAGATCAAATTGTTGAAAATAAAAATTATATCAACGCCATAAAAGATAGTTTTATTGGTATTAAATCTCATATCGGCAAGATGCCAAAAAATATGGCCGAGTTTTCTACTAAAAATGCTCCCTTTATAGCCCCACACGATAACAGTGGTGAAGAATTAATAAAGCACGTCGAGAATGCTAGAGACAAGGGAACTATTATTAATTTAACTTTTCACGGCATTGGCGGTGATCACTTAGCAGTATCAAAGGAAGCTCATCAAATGCTACTCGACTATTTACACAATCATCGTTCAAATTATTGGGTAACAACTTATCGTGAGATAAGCCTTTATATTGCCAAGACCAACAGTCCCTAGCTTTTTTGGTAAAAAGAGTTGTAGTAAAGTTAATGAAAGCTCAGCATCATTTAAATAGGATTTAGCATCATGAGCGAATATGAATCGCATCAATTTAGTAAATCACTTTATTTCCATGATTTAGTGTCCAGTTTTTCTATTTCCCTATGCGGCTGCCCTGTTATTTTTGAATCACATTTAGATGTTTATCAATCAAAAACTCAATTATTTAGTTTTCCAGGTGTTCATTCTCCAGATAAGCATTTAGCACCACACCAATTACGCAGGCAAGCTCAATATGGCAGTATCGATAAAGCTCAGCATATTGCTTCTTGCTGCATGATGCTGGCAAATACCGCTTATGAATCAGTAAAAGACTTTAATGATGGCTCTGAAACTTTCGAGTTTTTTCGACATATAAGAAATGCTTCTTCACATTTAAATGTGTTTCAATTCAACCACAAAGAACCCGCTAAACCTGCAAAGTGGCGAACCGCTTCACTTGATCATTCTCTAAAGGGTGAAAATAATCCCCTCTTCAATAAAGTATGCTTCGGTTATTATATGGGAGTGGCTGATATTCTTGAGTTATTAATGGATATTGAAAAAATAATTATTAATCAACTTGATCAAAAGCGTGAAAAATAAACACTTGTTTAGCCTACAATGAACGCTAAACAAGTGCCTTAATAACTAGATCGTGTATAGGGTCTACAATTTTACGCTACAACGCTGGGGCCTGATGTCCTTCAATTAATGACGCATCATCACCAATAGCTTCACAGCCAGCACCTGTATTTGGTGACACTGAACATTCATAGACTCTCACATAGTCAATCTCAAATACTTGCGGAAAAACACTCTCATCTATTCCTTTTTCATTGACATTACCTGCCCAATTACCGCCAACTGCAAAGTTAATTAATAAATGAAATTTTTGATCAAAGGGCGCACTGCCCTCGCCATTCACTAATGCCCCTTCTGCATTCATATATTGGCTATACCAACCTGAATCTCGTTGAGTTGCATAATGAATATCATCCACATACCAACGAATTTCACCTTCTTGCCATTCAACAGCATATTCATGAAAATCATCAGCTGGATTGGCACCATCTGGTAAATGAAAGGCTTGCCCAGCATAAACATTTTCTGGCCAAGCACGCCCATAGTGTAAAGTACCATGTACCCGAGACTCTTCTTGCCCTTTCACAGCATTGCTTTCATCCGACTGAGCTTTTAAATTGACCGCTTCCATGATGTCAATTTCTCCAGAGCCTGCCCATCCACCGTATGCCCAATCGGTTGGTAACATCCAAATAGCTGGCCAAGTACCCTGTCCGCTAGGTAACTTGGCGCGGATCTCAAATCGTCCATATGTCCAATCACCCTTGTTTTTACTGCGTAATCTTGCCGAGGTATAAGGTAATGTTCGGGTGTTATTTGGATTGTAAGTAGGATCATCATCCTGGGCAGCAGGGCCAGTGAAATTTTCCTTTTTCGCGACAATTTTTAACACACCTTGTTCTATAAAAGCATTTTCTGCTCGGTCGGTATAACATTGCTGCTCGTCATTACCACCACCAAAGCAATTAACTTCAAAGTTCCACTTGGTTAGATCAATGTCAGTCTGTTCAAATTCATCCTGCCAAACTAATTGCCACTGTTCACTAACTAATGTCGCGACTGTTGGATCTTGAGATTCTGTTATTGTGCCAGTATCCGTGTTCGTGCCTGAATTAGTATCTGTTATCAGAGCAACGGCATCATTTGCAGTTTTATTATTTGCACTATCACTACTACCCGAACCACATCCTCCAAGTGTTAACAAAACACACATTAATGGTGCGACAAAACTCATATTTTTATTCTTCATATTTTCTTACTCAATATGAGAAGCGCTGAGCTACTCTTTATCGATATTTTATTGGCAGCTCAAAGTCGATGTATCAGCAGTATCTGGCAGATATTTTATCTCAGCTAATCCAAGTTGTAATTTGCCAGCTGTTTGCAAGACAAACGCTTCAACAACTTGGCCAAACTTAATGCCTGCTTTAACAAAACAATTTAGATCGACAGTTACGTTACTCCACTCACCGACAGGTAATGTTTTTAATTGTTCGGTGATATTAATTGCAGCGCGGCAAGAACCTACTGGATCGCCAAAACCTTCACAATTCATAGTGAGTTCTACAGTCTCAGTTGGTGCTTTATCAACACGTACTAACATGGAAAGTGCAGAATCTAATTGAATATCTCTAGATAGATCTTCACGGAAATTACTTTGGGCAATGATACGAACTCCCGCATTTTCAGCGCCATTTAAAGTTAATAACATTGAATCTTCCTGAACATTTCTATCTATAGTGCGATAGCTCAATGCCCCTACTTGATGGCTATTTGTGTTAACAGGGATTTGTGTTTCGCCAGAAAATAAATTCAACGTCCAAGGTTTATGCATAGAACCAGTAAAGAATTCTCTTTCCTTTACATTTTCAATGTCCAACTTAGCAACCTCTTCTAACTCATCACCTAAAAGGTTCTTATCTCCGTATTGTAAACCAAAGCCGTAAGGCAATAATGGTGAGTAATTGTTATCATGACGATTCAAAACACTTTGGTCTGCTGACTTAGGCCAAGAATAAGAAAGCTTTCCAATAAAGTCATGTTGAACAGAACCATCTTCATTCGCTAAAATCACTTCGGCAACACCATTTCCTTCTGAACCAGGTAACCAAGCTGCAATGAAGGCATCAGAGGCATTAAGTTCTGCATTTACCCACATAGGTCGACCAGAGATAAATACCGATATCACAGGGATACCTTCAGCTTTTAACTGCTTCAGTAAACGTAAGTCTGCTTTATCACCTGCTTGATAATCTAGGTTTTCACGGTCGCCATGCCCTTCAGCATAAGGCTCTTCGCCGAAAACAACGATAGCAACATCAGGTTTATTTTTATAACTGCCATCTACAGATAATTCTACTTGCCCCCCAGCACTGTTAACTTGCGCTTTAATACCATCATAAATTGAGGTACCACCAGGGAATTCTTCGTTGGTGTTGTTTGTGCCTTGCCAAGTGATCGTCCAACCACCTGACTGCTTGCCAATATTATCAGCAGCATCACCCGCCACTAAAATATTCTGCTTTGGTGATAATGGTAAAATATTACCTTTATTTTTCAGCAAGACTAACGATTCACGAACCGCTTGTTTAGCGACATCACGATGCTCTTTTGCACCAATGAGCTCTGTTTTACCAGAAAATACGCGGTGCACTGGGCTCGGTTTATCAAAAAGCCCTGCCCTTACTTTCACACGAAGAATTCTGCTTACCGCATCATTAATTCTACTTAGTGCGATCTCACCACTTTTCACTTGGGCAATAGTATTTTCATACAGTGGTTTCCAAGCATTAGTTGGAACCATAAATATATCTAAGCCAGCATTAATCGATTGAGGGCAACTTTCATTTGTACAGCCTTTTATTTGCCCGTGGCCATTCCAATCACCAACAACAAAGCCGTCAAATCCCATACGATCTTTTAATACATCAGTAAGTAAGTATTTATTGCCGTGGTTTTTTACGCCATGCCAGCTATTGAAAGACGCCATGACTGATTGTGATCCTGCAGATAACCCGCCAACATAGCCTTGACCATGAATGTCAAATAATTCCTGCTCGGTTGCAATATTATCACCTTGATCATCACCTGCTTGTGTACCGCCATCTCCTAGGAAATGTTTTACCGTACTTATGACTCTTTCATCACCTAGAAAATCACCATCAACACTACCTTGAAGCCCTTTAACAATAGATGCAGAGTAGGTTTTAACTATTTCAGGATCTTCTGAATACCCTTCGTAAGTACGTCCCCAACGATCGTCTCGAACGACAGCAACCGTTGGTGCGAATACCCAATCGATACCCGTTACCATCACTTCTCTTGCCGTAATAGCCGCAATTTTCTCAATTAACTTCGGGTTGTTGGTTGCTCCTAAGCCGATATTGTGAGGAAATAATGTCGCTCCAATCACATTGTTATGGCCATGAACAGCATCTGTTCCCCACATGGTTGGTATAGTAGAACCATCTAAAGAGTCATCAACAGATGCTTGATACATATCTTCAGCAAGCTTTATCCAATCTGCTGGCGTTGCATGCTTATTATTATTAGGAAAAGCCCCACCACCATTAAGGTATGAGCCAAAGCCATACTTTCTCATATCTTCAACCGAGATATCTCGGATCTCAGGCTGGATCATTTGAGCAACTTTCTGCTCAAGGGTCATACCATTCAGGAGTTTTTCAACTTTTACTTCAACCTGAGGATCTTTTTTTACAGCAATATCAAGCACTGGCCAAATATTAAGGTTAGTTTCGCTTTTAATCCCTGAAATTGGCTGTTCATCAACCTGTTGGCTTTCATTACTACAGCTCATCACAGCAGTTGCACATGCTGCCATTAACAACAAGTTAGAAATTGGCTTTGACTTATTAATTTGATTAGACATAAATTTTCATACCTGTTTTGAAACAGGCTTACTGCCTGAAAGTCCATAAAAAGCAATAAAAACATAACAGATTATGGGTAAGAAAAATGAGTTTTGAAGGCCGATACTATCAGCTAAAATACCTTGAATTAATGGCAGAATCGCACCACCAACAATGGCTAAACATAAAATACCAGAGCCCTGACTGGTATGCTTATCTAAACCATTTATTGCAAGACTAAAAATAGTCGGAAACATAATAGAATTGCAAAGGCCCACTAGTAATATTGCCCACATAGCCAACTGACCTGAAGCAAACATAGCAATAGCTATTAATACCACTGCAGAGAAAGCATTAAACGCTAACACTCTACCCGCTGGCATTTTTTGCATGACAGCTGCTCCTATAAATCGGCCGACCATAGCTCCGCCCCAAAAATAGGCGATATATTTCGCCGCATGAGATTCTTCTAGACCTGCAATATTGGGATCATTAAGAAAAGAAACTAAAAAACTTCCAATAGAAACTTCAGCACCAACATAAACAAAAATACCGATAGCACCTAATACCAAGTGACGATATTGCCATGCACTACCATTATTTTGAGCATCTTTTTCCAACTCATCTGCGTAAGTTATTTGTGGCAATTTAATATAAGCAAATACTGCAGCAAGCACTAATAACATTGCTGCAAGCAATAAATATGGAAATTGAACTGCTTCTGCTTGCTGAGCAACTGACATTGACTCAGCAACTTGTTCTAAAATTAAATAAGCGCCAAAAAATGGCGCAATGGTTGTACCCAAAGAGTTAAACGCTTGAGTTAGCGTTAATCTTGAAGATGCTGTCTCAGCTTTCCCTAACGCACTAACATAAGGGTTTGCTGAAACTTGTAAAATCGTTATTCCACTCGCTAAAACAAAAAGTGCCATTAAAAATACGGGATAACTATGCAATGATGCTGCGGGGTAAAAACCAAAACAGCCCATTGCTGCAATGATTAACCCTAAAACGATCCCTCGTTGATAGCCTAGTTTTTTGACTATATTCCCCGCAGGAATAGACACTAAAAAATAAGCACCAAAAAAGCAAAATTGTATCAACATCGCTTGGCTGTATGATAGGTCAAATACCCCCTTCAAATGTGGGATGAGTATATCATTTAGGCAAGTGATAAACCCCCACATAAAAAACAATGTAGTTAATGAAGTTAAAGCAAATGCATAATTATCATTTTGCTTAGCATTTTCACTTGTTCCTGATTGAACAGATAAACTAGCCATTATTCTCTCCCAACATACTTTTTGACCTTTTTAATTAATAATAAATTCACATTATTGTTGTTCTTATAAATATAATGCGCACAAATTGAAAGCGCACAAATTGAAAGCGCACAAATTGAAAGCGCTTTCATTTTGAAACCATACAAAACAAATTGCAATAGTTTTTTTTAATTTTTGGAAGCGCTACCAAAAAATTAAAAAATGTGCCATATTAAAAATATTTAAGACATAACTCTTGCTAGGTAAGTCTTTAGCTTTCATGTTAAAGTTTGCTAGAAATCATTTAATCAAAAACGCTAAAGGGCAAGAATGGCGACTATTTATGAAGTTTCAGCATTAGCTGGTGTATCTCTTTCATCCGTTTCAAGGGTATTAAATGATCATGAGCACGTCAGTGAAAAAACAAAGCAGAAAGTAAAAGCTGCAATGAATGAGTTAGGGTACCGCCCTAATACTGTTGCTCGCTCATTAGCTTCCAATCGCTCTAATAGTATAGGTGTTTTAGTTTCTGAACTGCATGGTCCTTTCTATGGAGATATGTTAAGTGGCATTGAACTAGAATTAAGAAAAGCAGGTAAACATGCTGTAGTGACGGCAGGCCATAGTGTTGAAAAAAGTGAAAAAGAAGGCATTAATTTTTTAATAGATCGTAACTGCGATGCGATTATACTTTTAATCGACTCTCTATCAGATGAATATTTAATTGAGCTTAGTAAAGGCTCAATTCCTATAGTTATTTTAAACCGCTTAATTCCAGAAATAAAAGATAACTGTTTTTATATTAACAATGAATTAGGAGGTTATTTAGCTACAAAACATATTATCGAACAAGGTCATACACAATTAGCTTATATTTCAGGACCTCTTTTTAAACAAGATGCGAATGAACGACTAAACGGTCATAAAAGAGCCTTAAGCGAAGCCAATATTAAATTTGATGAAAAGTTGTTTTATGAAGGTGACTTCTTGACAACAAGTGGTCGTGATGGCGTTAATCTCTTTGTAGACTCAAAGCGGAAATATACAGCTATAGTTTGTGCCAATGACGAAATGGCTTCTGGTGCAATGAAAGGTATTAGAGATCATCATATGTCTATCCCTCAAGATTGTTCCGTGATTGGCTTTGATAATGTCTACTTTGCCAATTATCTGCATCCTGAACTAACTACAATGAATTTCCCAATTAAAGAAATGGCAAAAATGTCAGCTCGATGGATCTTGAAAAATGTCTATAAAAAATCAGATATTCTCATCAACAACAAATTTACTCCTGAATTGATAATTAGAGACTCTATTGCAAAAATTTAACTGAACAGTTTTTAAATTCCTACAAGTTAGCCTCATTTTTTTATGAAATACTCAGCTTAAACATCGAGATTAAATTCTTTTTTATTGAACAAAATCAAGCAAAAAAAGCAATAACCCTAATCTTTTAACCCTAGTTTTCTTAAAAGCAACATCATTGGGCACCACTTAGTAAATGCAGATTGAAGTAGGTTAACACCAATGAAAGCGGTAAACCAAAGCCAATTGATGGAAACCAACGTAGCTAAAGTTAAAGAAATTAGAATCATGATCCCAGCAATCATTCGTAACGCGTCGTTAATAGTCATAATTGGCACCTTTGATGAATACAACAAAATAAAACAATACAAGTTATTACTAAATCGCTAGATAATTTTCTACTCAGTAAATACCCATGACATTAGAA
>DAINNQ010000099.1:0-8396 GCA_036735825.1 Alteromonadaceae bacterium
CTATTTAACATCTATTTAAAAATTTTCTTTATTTATCAAAGATTAATCAAATCGACTTATTTAGAATTTGTCGTATGAAAATCAAATAATTTGTGACAAACATCCAAGAAATTATTCACATTTTCCGTTGTATCCGTTGATCGAAATAGCTATGATTAATGTACTCACGTCGATATTTTTCAACAAAAACAATAACGAAAATAATTCACTATGAAATTTGAACAGTCATTCATCATTGGAAATTGTCAGGTCATTCCGATTGAATACGCCATCAAATTTGATAATCAAGAAAAACAATCACTTCAGCCAAAATTTATTGAAGTATTATGCTACCTCGCCGAGCATTATCCTCGAGTGATCCCGCGTGAAGAACTAATTGAAAATGTTTGGGCAGGCAATGTTTACGTTGGCGAAAATGCTTTAACCAATGCGATTTGGCATTTAAGACAACATTTAAAAAGTGTGGATGAATCGCAACCCGTTATTGAAACTATTCGCAAGGTTGGTTATCGCTTGTTGGTAGCCCCGCAATATTGCCAGCCAGAAATTCATAACAAACAACAAGCGCCAAGTGACCCTTTGCAACACACTCACAATTTTCATTTATACAGCATGTTGGCTGCAGGTCTAATTTTCGTTATCAGTATGATGTTTCTTTTTCGGCAAAGTGATGCGCCCTATGAGCATCCTATTATCACTCAAATTACCAAAAACCCCGGTAGTGAACTTTTTGCCTCACCTTCACCTGATGGCAAAAAAATCGTTTTTAAATGGCAAAATGATCAAAATAACAACAACCTATTTATTAAAGATCGTAACAACCCTAAATTAGATCCAAAGCAATTAACTTTTGGTGATGCTTACGTAGGGCATTCAGTGTGGAGTAATAATGGGCAATATGTTTATTTCGCGCGAAAAGACAAAGCCAAAGATAGCTGTCAAATTATTCAGCACAAAGTATTAACCCATCAAGAAAAAGCCATTGTTGATTGCCCTATGAGCGGTGGCTATTATTATCTTGATATTTCACCTGACGACAACACTTTAGCCTTTCATGGTTATCAAGCGCCAGCTGATGAAAATGGCATTTATTTTATTGACCTTACTGACCCGCAAAGCCAACCTATTCGTTTTTCCTGTAGCAATCATTGTGGCTATAAAGATCGAGACTTTGTCTTTTCGCCAGACGGTCAGCAGCTAGCGGTCACAAGACGGGTCAATCGTTTTAATGAAAACCTCTATATCGTCGATGTACAAACAAAAGAAGCCATTCAACTCACATACGACGAAGAAGATATTGTTGGCTTAACTTGGCATCCAAACGGTAAGAAACTCGTGTACGGCGCGCAAAGAGCTGATAATCGTCGTGGTTATATTGTTGACCTTTCATCAGGAGCAATAACAGATATTCAAATAGATGGCTTTAGTTATCCTGCTTTTGCCAAAACATCCCATGAGTTGTTTTATCAACAGCGTAGTGAAAAATATCACTTAGCCACTCTGGCATTACATTCAGAGATTGCTTCAAGCCCATTTCCTGTTGTTGAATCAGAATTTAACCACCAAGACCCACATTATTCTAATCAAAGTAAAAAATTGGCTTATGTATCTAATGAATCAGGTTTTTATGAATTATGGATAAGCGATCATAATGGCGAAAAGCGTCAACAACTGACATTTTTAAAACATACCGTACGTTTTCCTCATTGGTCACACGACGGGAAAAAAATCGCATTTCTTGCTCCTGTTAAAGCAAACCTCGCTGATAAAATATATATTTATGATTTAAGCAAGCAAACGTTATCAATTGTTCCAAGTCAGCATCAAAGCCATAACCGTCCTACTTGGTCATGGGATGACAACGCCATTATTTCTGCCGTTTATGAAAAAGAGTATACCGACTTACACCAAATTGATATTGCCACTGGTGAGAGTAAGCGTATTTCATACGACGGTAGCCGATATGGCATGATGATTTCACCGACAACGTTACTTTATACTTCTGAAAACAGTGGCTTATGGCAAAAAGAAATCCAGGACAATGACAAACATAGCGCATTGCCAATAGTCAAAATTCATGGTGATGACTTTAAAGCAAGGTATTCGTGGACATACACACGACAAGGCATATATTTCACCCAAACATTTGACCGACATCGTCAACTTTCTTTTTATCAGTTCGCATCTCAACAAACCCTACCGTTACTTAAATTACCTAAATACGCCTTAGGCTCTGGATTAACAGTTATAGCTGAAAAAAATGAGTTATTGTTTACACAAGCCAGCTCACGACAAGCCGATATTAAAAAAATTGAGCATCCTTTACTTAAATAACCTCAGCTCGATTTAACAACTTGTATTCTAGCTGCTGTTTTTCCTTACTTCTGCGTTAAATTAATTTGCAATAGGCTAGCTATTGACGCATTAATCTGCCTTGAATTTAGAAAAAACTCCTAGCTAGAATGTTGTATGAAATTTATTGAATTAAATTTCAATAAATTAGCCAACCTCTTAAATCGAGTTGAGGTTAAGTAAAAAAAATAATAAAAATAAGTAAAGAAGAATATTAGAAGAACAAATACAGAAAAAGAAAGACGTTCGAAGTGTTCGGGCAAGAAAGTAGAATACCAGAAAATCAAGCAGTAAATAATTTAACGAGCAATAAAAATGCGCTAAACAATCGCTCAATCGAGCAATGCTTTAGCGCATCTTCAGTTTTATTCTTGGTTAGTTTGCCTAATAACAAACTAAAAACTTTACTTTAAGCGAAGCTTAAACTTTCACCTGAAAAGTCGTTACTCTTAGCGCTGCTTTTTGCAAAACCATGGTGAATTCTGCTTTTCTCAACAGACTTTAAATATTTCTTCCAAAGTTTTACTGAATACAATGAGCTTTCTTCTGATGATTGCAAATCGGCAACAAACTGGACTTCTTCTTCATTTTCTGGCGCTAGCGTACCATCAGCCAAGCCACTGAGCGTTAAACCGTATTGAATTAACTCATCAGATTCTCGTTTATTAAAATATCCACTGCGAGAAAGTCCGTGAGAAAACGTTTGGTCACCATAAAAAGGTGATTTTCCGATGCGAATTGAAGTATTCATATTACTCTCCATTCTCTAAAGCAAAATTAAGATTTAAGTGCTATATCATTAAAACGAATTGAAATTCTCACAAATCTGAATTGTAGTTTGCTCGTATTTCTAACCCGAAATGTATGTAAATTATTTACCTTTGAAAAACAAAATATATTTGTCGAAACGATAATATTTATTTACATTAACCACCTATTAATTTTAATGGTTCATTTAATGGATATTCGAGTTTTTAAAACATTTATTGCTGTGGCAGAAAACAAGCATTTTGGTCGAGCGGCTGAAACTTTATATATTACCCAAGCGGCGGTAAGTGCTCGAATTAAACAGCTAGAAGAGTTTTATTCTACCCAATTAATTATAAGGGATAAGAATAACTTACGCTTAACGGCTGCCGGTGATGCCCTGCTTTTACATGCTCATTCCATGGTTAATCAAATGGAATTATCCAAGCAATCGTTATCCATTGCCAACCAACAACGGTCAGCATTTAATATTGCCGCCACGCCAAATGTTTGGGACGCGTTTTTTAGCTCGCGAATACAAGAGTCTATTCAACTGTTTAATCAATTAATGTTAGGCGCTGAAATTTCAGTGCGTGAAGCCATTCAGCGAAAATTAGATGATAGAACACTTGATGTGGGTTTACTGACAGATCCGATAAAAGATGATGATTTTCATAATGAACTGATAGCTCATTTTGATTTATTACTGGTTGGCAACAAACCAACGTTTAATGTTGAACAAGATGATTATATTTCTGTTGATTGGGGGTTAACGTTTCAAAGAGAACAAGCACGTTTTCATAAAAACTCACCTAGCTTTAAAACCTCTACCGCTATGATAGCGCTTGAAGCAATTCAATCTAAAGGAGGGTTTGCCTATTTACCTTCTGAATTTGTCACAGAGCTCATTGCTCACGATCAGATCTATGCTATTGATACACCATTACAAATTAGGCGACCTATTTATTTGGTCTATCGAAAAAATAATATTAACGAAAAAATGATCCAGCAATTTAAAGCGTTACTATCAAAATAAACTTAATACCCCATTGAAATAACAAATTGAAATAACACATTGACCAGCCGTTATCACTGAAAAAATAAAGCCCAAATTTATTGAAATAAAAATGGGCTTTTTATCAATAAACAAATAAATTTAATAACTTACCTTTCAGCGTTCCAATTAAACAAATAAGCCCCTAACGCCAAGAACACTGTCGACATAATCACTAAAACCGTTAAGTGATAACTAATATCAGCTAATGTCGCGCCTTCAGTGATCACTTGCCTAGCACCAGCCACAAGATGCGTTAAAGGTAAAAACTCAGCAAAAGTTTTTAATCCTTCAGGTGCGCCTTCTAAACTAAACCACACGCCTGAAAGTATCATCATCGGCCACGACGTTAAATTCAGTAATCCGCCGATCAGTTCTTCACTCTTACTTCGACAAGCGACTAATAAACCTAAGGTGATCAAGCTAAATGCGCCAATCAACCCCACAATAAACAGGTCGAAATAACTGCCAAGCATATAAAAATCAAAGAAAAAGTTGCAACCAATATAAACAACTGCAGAAGTGAACATTACGATAAATGCACGAGATAACAGTTGAGCGCTGACAAATTCAAATGCGGATAGCGGAGTTGCTTTTAATCGCTTTAACACCGCATTTTTGCGATAACGCACGATGACATACCCCACACCAAATAAACAACTAAACATCATATTCATGCCTAAAACGCCAGGTAACACCCAGTCAACGTAGCGAATTTTTTGCCCTTCAATGCTCAGTTGCTCAAAATTTGTATGCGCGGTAAAAAACAGTTTTTCAACCAGATAGCCATTAGGCGCGTCTTGATTTACCCAATATTGCTGCTTTGTAAAATCAATGAGCATGTCGATATTGTGCTGTGACAGTTTAATTTTCGCTTTATCTACATCTTGGTAATCGACAAAGTCGATATACTTAATCTCAAAAAATGGTGATGATGCTTGTGATAAGTTCATGACTCCTACTTTATATACTGACTTACCATCACCCGAAAATACAAAAGACATGGCGACAAGTAGTAAAATTGGAAACGCTAAACTCCAACCAAGCGACGATTTATCTCGAAAGAACTCTATATTTCTCGCTTTAACAACCGCTAAAAATCGTTTGAAATTCATATTATTCCCTCAATGAATGACCAGTAAGTTTTAAAAATAAATCATCTAAATTTGCAGATTTAACGTGCAGCCCATTCAGGGAAATATTTTCTGACATTAATAACGCGAGCATGTCTTCAACTTTATTGGTTGTGATCTCAACGCGTTCGCCCATCACGCGCCACTGATATTTATCAATCAACTCAGTGGTAACTTGATTAAGCGGCAAATAAATAAAAATGTCAGTAAAGTGTTTTGACAATAATTGGTGCGGCGTTCCACTTTCTATAATTTTACCTTTGTCCATAATGGCAATTTCATCACAGAGCTGTTCGGCTTCATCCATATAATGCGTGGTTAAAATAATCGTTTTATTGCGCTCTTTTATGTTCTTTATCAATTGCCAAAAGTTTCGGCGAGCTTGAGGATCGAGCCCCGTTGTGGGTTCATCTAAAAAAACAATATCTGGATCATTAATCAAGGCTAACGCTAATAATAACCTTTGTCTTTGTCCTCCCGATAACAAGCGGTTATCACGATTTAAAAAATCGCCTAAATCACATATTTCAATCAGTTGCTGATGTGACAAGGTATGATGATAAAACGACATAAATAAATCTAACGTTTCTTTTACCGTTAAAAAATCTTGTAATGCCGTGTGCTGAAACTGAATACCTATTTGTTGTGAAATATCACTTTTAGCAGGTTTCCCATAATATTTTATGAGACCCGTTGTCGGCTTGATGATGCCTTCCATTATCTCGATGGTAGTGGTTTTTCCTGCGCCATTTGGCCCAAGTAGCCCAAAGCATTGACCTTTTTTAATGGAAAAATCAATACCGTCAACAGCCCTAACATCATCATAAACCTTGGTTAGCCCTTCAACGTCTATCACTGACTCAAGCAAAATATAATTCCTTATTTTTCAGCATCATTAATGCAAAAGGTTAGTCGAAAATAATCATTTTGATATTAACGTTAAAACTCAATAATTCATATACCGCAATGAAAGTCATTTAAATTAAAACAGTTAAAACTAACTATCGAGATAAATTTTCTATTGTCTATCTCAATGTTTATTAAGCTATATTTCCAAAAACACCCAAATAGTAATAATTATCATTTGCATTCACTTGGTTTTACCTCTACATTAAATAAAACATTAACCTCACATTAGCGATATAAATATGGAATTTTATGACGGTAACAATTTAGATCACGGTTTAGCGCAAGTCGCTATTCCGCATTATGTCTTAGAAAAGCTTTTAGCCATGAAAGCTATCCACTATAACGAATGTAAATGCCTTAATAGCGTAGCTAAAAACACCATATGGCAAACGTTATTACAAAGCAGTGTGAAAGTGGAAGATTAATGATGACGATACGAACAACAACTAATAAACAATTTGAGCAACTGGAGAGTTGGTTGAACATATTAATTAACACGTATGCTGACCATCCAAGCGACGGCTTAGCTAAAGTGATCAATTATTATATTGAGCGCTTATTACGCTGTGAGGACATTCTCCGCAATAATCAACTTTGCTGTGAATATATGAGTATGAAAAGATTTTGGCTCTGGCAATGTCAAAATGGTTATAAAACTTATCTTGAACGTTAGTAGCTAATTTTTTATATGCTGTCGAACAAGAGCAATCAGCTTTTGATTTAACTGTTTTTTCCCAGTTAAACCATAGTGTTGACGGCAGCTATCAACAGAGTGTCGCTGTAAAATATGAAAGATAAGCAAGCCATTATCTTGCTCGGCAAATTGCTCAACATTTAATGAACGAATCAAATGTAGCAACCAAATATGTAAGCTATACGCACAACTACTTATTAAGCTTTGCTTTTGTGTAAAACTATTGACAACACTTAGATCGAACTCAGTCAGCGAGGGTAAATAATGTTGTGGGCAAGCTTTAATGATTGCAGCAATTACAGCGACTTCAATAGTTTGATATTGATCGCTCAATAAATAAATAAATTGTTGATAAAAGCGCTCTTGTATTTGCTCAAACAAAAGCTGACTTGCATCATTCATCGCGTTTAATAACATCACAGAATGTTCACCGCTGGCTTTATCAGCAGTAAAACCTAAATGTACGGGCTGATATTCATTTTCTAGCCAGAAAGACAGTAACGCTTGATTCGCGCCAAAGCTCGTCCCTAAAAAATCAACTTGTTGCTCAACGCCATATTGCTTTACTTGTGCAAGTAAGGTTGAGCCAATACCCTGTTGCTGAAACTCATCGACAACAGCAATACGCATAATGCGTAAATAGCGATAATTAAACGCTTGTTGGCAATGGTTATATAAAAACAAGGATTGAGGAAGAAATTGATCTTTTAACCGTTTTTGCGAATTCCTAACCAGTTCAGTAATAACTTGATCAACATTACCTTCGTGCATTGCCAACAACACACCAATAACTTTGCCATGTTTTTGCGCGGCAAAAATGCACAAAGCAGGATTATTCAATAACAGCTTGAGATCACTTGGCGTTGTTTGATAATGAGCATTGATAAGCACCGCAAATACTTGACACAATAATGGCTCATTCTCGAAAAGTTGTCGTTGGCTGATTTGGACAACGTCCATATCATTAAGCGTATTGTTGTCTGCCGCTTGCTCATTCTTGATATTTTCAATCACTGAATTTAATAAAAAGCCATCAAATATCAAATTTTCTAGCGGATCATTTTCCGCCCATCGAATAGGTTGATTTAGGTGCAGTTTTTTATAATCAGGCGTTTTCTTCGCTAATATAGCTTGAAACTTGGTCGCAAATCCTCTTCCTGCCCCTTCATAACCATGTTGGGTGGAAGAAAACACCACACGAGAATAAACATCAACTAAGTGCGAAAGAATATAAACAGGGATCGCCGCGGCTTCATCAACCAGCAATAAATGCGCTGGCGGTTTTTCTTTAAGCAATATGTCTGTTGCTCGAAATTCAACACTATGCTGACGATAAATAAAACCGCCCTGTTTAAGCTCACCCTGCGGGCAAGATTGTGCTAATTGAGAAAAATAAATATTCACAGCATCAATATGAGGTGCGGTAATGATAATGCTTAATGAGTCGTGTCCGCTATAACTTAATAATCGTTCTGCTGTGGCAATGGCTAATGCTGATGATTTTCCT
>DAINNQ010000100.1:0-3522 GCA_036735825.1 Alteromonadaceae bacterium
ATCTAAGCTTTTCCCTTTGGTAATAATGCTTTATAGTGATTTAAATAATAAAAATATAAATTTCTTCCAGCGAATGACTACGAGGGTATATGTCAATTTCTGCTTCTTCAAAACAACTATTATTACTCAATGCCAACGCGGAACGTTTAGCTTTCCTTGAGAAGTTATTAACTGAAGGTACCACTTATAGAATTTTAGCAACTCAAAGTACCCGAGAAGCAATCGATATATTAAAACGAGAATCGATAGACTTTATTGTTAGCAATATTAATTTAGATAATTTTGATGGTTGGCGCCTAGCGCGTATGGTGCGTTCTGGCGTGTTAAAATGCCCTGCAGAAACGCCATTCATTATCGTTGCTAATACTTGGTGCGAACACTTAGCTAACACTACAGCCAGAGAGTTTGGCGTTAATCGCTTAATCGCTTTTTCTGATAGCGAGCAATTATTAGATATTGTTAATAAAGAAGACTTAGAGCAGTTAGATGATATGGAAAAATCTAATTTGCTTGTCATTGAAGACAACCCAGACACCTTACATTTAGTTAATCGTATACTAAGCAGCCGCTTCAATATAGATAGCGCTGAAAATGGGGAAATGGGTTATGAGTTATGGCAACAAAAAGACTACTCTTTGGTATTGTTAGACGTCATGCTGCCGGGCATGTCAGGTAATCAAGTATTAGAAAAAATGATGGCAGAAAAAAGTTCACAGTCCGTTGTGATCATGACCGCTAATCATACCATGGAACTCGCCGAAGAATTAATGCTCAGTGGTGCCGCTGATTTTGTTACTAAACCGTTTAGAGCGGAACAACTGAGAAGAGTTTGTGAGTCTGCTGCCCGCCGAGAAGACTTTATCATTAGCAATATTCAATTTGCTAATAAAATAGAATCGTTAAACAAAAGCAAAAGTGAATACAAATTAATTTCAGAGCAACATCAACTGTTATTAGATCAACTCGGCTCTATTATTATTGAGCTTGATGACGATGGAAATATTTGTTTTTTAAATAAAGCATGGGAAAAATATACCGGTTACTCTATTGATGAATCTCATAGCTGTTCATTATTTGATTTCATTGAAAAATCAGAAACACCTAAATTGGTCGTCTCAAATGAACTTTATACCGTTTTAAAAGGCTCTATTACCTCACACAGTTTTGAATTTCGACTTAAAAATAAATTTAACGATATTTTATGGGTAGAGGCTCGATTTGAAGTCACTTCTTCTAAAGATCATAAAACAAGACGTATCTCTGGCACCATTGATAACGTTACCTCACGTAAAAATGCCCAAGCAGCGCTTGAGCATTTAGCTATGCATGATGGTTTAACGGGTTTATTTAATCGTCATTATTTCGAAACAGAGCTCAAAAAGCTCTCGGCTTCTGCCTCACGACACAACGGTCCTCACACGCTACTGTATTTAGATTTAGATCATTTTAAAGTTATCAACGATACCGTTGGACATCATCAAGGTGATATTGTCTTAAAAAACATTGCCTCGTTAATTAATAGCCGCATGCGCGCTGCTGACTTTATAGCCCGAATTGGTGGTGATGAATTTGCATTGATTTTACCTTCAACTGATCAACAAACAGCGTTAGTGCTAGCCAATGAAATTTGTAAATTACTTGATGAGTATCAATGCACCATTAACAACCAAATTTTTAAAGTGTCATGTTCAATTGGTATTGCTGAAATAACGGGTGATGCACCAAATTCTGAAGAATACATGAAACAAGCTGATATCGCCTTATATGCCGCAAAAAAACAAGGTCGAAACATTGTTCACATTTATGACACAAATGATGAACACAGCAAAGATTTACAAGCCAGCTTAGAATGGGTACGCACCCTTCATCAAGCTGTTGCTGATGACAACCTTATTTTGCACTTTCAACCCATTGTGGAGATAGAATCGCGAGAAATCGCTTATTACGAAGCGCTTGTACGTTTAGATCTTGATGGGCGCATTATTACACCGAATGAGTTTATTCCCGCACTTGAACGTGAAGGCGATATGACACTGCTAGATAGACAAGTGATCAGCAAAGCGATTTATTATTTAGCTCATCATCCTAAATTAACGACTATCGCTATTAACCTTTCAGCTCAAGGCTTTAGTGATGAACGCCTGCTACCATTGATAAGAGAAAAATTAACTGAATATAACGTAGATGCTACCAGAATCATTTTCGAATTAACTGAAAGCGCAAGTTTAAATAACATCAATGCCACTCAACAAATTATTGATAAGTTAGCAAAACTAGGCTGTGGTTTCTCTATTGATGATTTTGGTACGGGCTTTAGTACTTTTAACTATTTAAAACAATTGCCAGCACAATCGGTGAAAATTGACGGTTCTTTTATCGTCGAATTAGCGACAAACTCTATTGACTTATCTTTGGTAAAAGCCATCTACGAGGTTGCAACCGCCCTTGGCAAAAAAACAGTCGCTGAGTTTGTTGAAAACGAAGAAACTTTAGACATGTTAGCCGACATAGGCATTACCTACGCGCAAGGATATTTCCTCGGTAAGCCTAAACCCGTTACTGAGCTTTTTTAATATGTTATAGGAAGCCTCAGCAACAACCAACAATGAGATCCATCATGCAATTACCATCACAAGCTTCGGAGAATAATAATAAGGAAATCATAATAAACAAGGAATGGGATAACGCTGATTTACTGATCGAGTATCTAAGAATTCTAGAGGTAGATTTTGTTTTTGGTGTTCCCGGCGGTGCCATCGAACCTTTATACAATGCCCTCGCTCGTCGCTCAGATAAAGGCGGTCCTAAAGTTATTGTTGCTCGTCATGAAGCTGGTGCGGCATTTATGGCCGAAGGATATGCCAGAGAAACAGGCAAGCTCGGCGTTTGTTGTGCTACAACAGGTCCAGGTTCTACGAATTTATTAACAGGCATTGCTTCTGCCTATGCTGATAACGTTGCTATGTTGGTGATTACAGCGCAAACTCCACTACCAAAATTTGGTCGCAACGCATTACAAGAATCATCATGTACCGCGATTGATACTGTCGCTATTTTTAGACATTGTACCCGTTACAGCACATTGATATCGCATACCGAACAAATGAATACTAAGGTTATCGCTGCAATTATGGCGGCTAATCGCACCCCAAACGGCCCTGTTCATATTAGTATTCCGTCAGATATTTTAAGACAAAAAGCGCATTGCGCTTCAAAAATCAATATCGACCGTATTGTGCAAAACTTTACGTTAACTGATAACCAAGCTGTTGATAAACTTACCGATATGCTTCAAAACTCTTGGCGAGTTGCTTTATTTTTAGGTAAAGGTTGCGGCTCAGCCGTTGCTGAAATATTAGAGTTTTCAGATCTGACACATGCGCCTTTAGTTTCTGGTCCTGCGGGTAAACGCTGGGTAGACGGTTTTCATAAAAGAAATCGAGGCGTCTATGGCTTTGCAGGGCATCAAAGTGCACAAGAAACGATGGAAGATAAAGAAATAGATATCTTTCTCGCCGTAGG
>DAINNQ010000100.1:3532-8328 GCA_036735825.1 Alteromonadaceae bacterium
CACCGAACTAGGCACGGGTGGCTGGCAAACCAACTTACTGAACGACAAATTGGTTCATATTGATTCCACAGTCGAACATTTCTCGCGAACACCCATGGCACAATTACATGTTTGTGGAGACATAAAAGAGATATTTAAGCAACTTAATATCAACATTAAACAAGGGTTGAAATGGGGTCGCTCATGGGGCGCTGTAGACCCAATTCAACAGAAATTCTTTCAGAAAAAAGTCGACTATGCCACTCACGGCTATCAAATTGTATTAAATGAACCTGAAAAATGTTATTCAAATGCTGTTCCCCTAAAACCCCAGCGAGTAACGTCTGAATTTGCCAGAAATATTCCTTTAAATTTTCGCCTTCATATTGATGCCGGCAATGCTTGGGCGTGGTTTACCCATTACTATCATCGCCGAGGCAGCCAAGGCCATTACCATATTGCCATGGGATTCGGCTCAATGGGCTGGGCAATTGGCGCAGCGATCGGCTCAAGTTTAGGCAGTGCTCATCCCTCAATCTGTGTTACTGGCGACGGCAGTTATTTAATGGCAGGCCAAGAAATTACGGTGGCATTACAACATAAACTCCCTGTGATTTACGTGGTTCTTAATGACAGCGCTTTAGGCATGGTTAAGCATGGACAAAAGCTTGGCGGCGCCGAAGAAGTAGGCTTTGAACTACCTAATATTAATTATGCAAAAATTGCCGAAGCAATGGGAATCCAAGGCATAAGAGTGTCAACTCCTGAAGAGTTAGTTGATATTGACTGGCAAAAACTCGGTTCAAAAAAAGCGCCAACGTTAATTGATGTGGTCATTGATGCAAACGAAGTTCCTCCCATGGGACAACGTGTTAAAGGACTAGCTGATCAAAAAGAATCAGCGATGCCAGGGGGTTAAAGCATGTCTCATAAATTAGAAACCGCAATTTGGCGTGAAGTTACTAACAAAGACAATGATTTTCAAGCTGACCAATGTTTTTGTTATGGCTTTGATGTATATAACGATTTATTAAAACACGCTAACTGGATAGATTATCTTTTTTTAATTATCAGTGGTACTAAACCAAGCCATGAACAATCTTCTTTATTAGAAAAAATTGCCATAATTCTGGCAAACCCTGGTATTAGAGATTTAAGCGTAAGAGCCGCTATGAACGCTGGAGTTGGTAAAGCTCCTACAGCATCAATATTAGTTGCTGCCCTCACTGTTGGTTCTGGTCAATATGGCGGTGCGAAAGAAATATCAATGGTGATGAATTTATGGCAAAAAAATATTGATAAAACCACTTTTGATTTAACAATTGAGCAAAATGAAGAAAAAGATATTTGGCCTGATATTGATCATATACCTGGGTTTGATCCTCATGCAGATAGGTCATCAGCTATTATCGAGACGTGTTTAAATCAACTGACTCAAAACAAAACCACAAAGTATTTACATTGGCTAAAAAACTCAAAAGTCATGTTAGAACAAGGTGCAAAACAACCTTTAGCTCTAAATGGTGTTATTGCAGCTGCTTTTTGTGATTTAGGCCTTACTCATCAACAGAGTGAATTTTTATTTTTAATGCTAAGGCTACCTGGCGCAGCTGCTCATGCCATGGAACAAGAACAGCTTGGTTGGCGAAAGTTTCCTTTTTTTGCAGATACTGTTGCCTTATCTCAGTCTATAGATAAAAAAACGCCTCCTAACATCAATGATTTAGTGCAAGGATATATCAATGAGTCTGAATGATTTAACGCAATTAAACCTGCACTACCCAACGTCATCTGGACTTGCTTATTTAAGCGAATGTTCAATTTTTAGAAACCAAGACTTACATCATGAACTAGGAAGTCTTGACTGGTTTTCCCTTAACCTATTTGGAATAACTGGCCGAAAATTTCAACAAAATGAATTAGAAGTACTCAATTATATTTGGCTCAGCACTAGCTATGCAGATATTAGAATTTGGCCAAATAGAATTGCCGCGCTCGCAAGTACAACACGCACAACACCTATTCTATCTATGGTCGGTGGTATTGCATCCTGCGATGCAGAATTGTTTGTCGCAAAACCCTTAGTAAGTTGTTTGTCAATGTACTTATCCATAGGCAAAAAAATAAGCGAACATCATTCATTGAATGATATCATCGAAGAAAAAATCAACCATAAGAAAACTATTTTTGGTTATGGTCGTCCAATCACTTCAACAGATGAAAGAGTCCCACACTTAGTAAAGTTTCTTCACGATCGAGAAATGGATAATGGTCGATATTTTAAAATGGCCTTTAAAATTGAAGCTATATTGAAAGAAAAAAAGCAAATTCAAATGAATATTGCTGCCTTATATGCTGCTGTGTGCGCAGATTTTGGCTTTAATGAAGTTCAAATGAACTTATTTGTTTCATTACTTGTTTTTGCTGGCATGCCACCTTGCTACCTAGATACGCTTGAAAAGCCTGCTGGAACATTATTACCTTTAAAGGCAAGCGATGTAGCATATACTGGCATAGAAACACGTAATTGGGAGTCTTAAAATTAAAGAAGACTCATCCCTCTATCCACTAAAAGCTGAAAAGCAATTTAAAGTAAAGCAGTGTAACCTTTAAAATTGGTAACTAATACTGTGTACTTATTTCTAAATAAATACCTCGACCTGCCTGCGGTAAGTCATTTGGTAAATTTATTTGACCCAACGTCGTTGTTGCTGAACTAGGTTCTCTCACATCTTCGTCAAAAAGGTTAGTAATAATTAACTCTGCACGAATATCGCTGTTAGTAAATTGATAAGTTGATGACAAGTTAACTAACAAATAATCGTCAATATTCTCTCTATTATCACCAGGGACTCTTTCTCGATCACCAACGTAACTGACTTGAGTATTTAGTTTGAAGCTGTTATTTATTGACCACTCCCCTCGTAAATAGCCCTGTAAAGCTGGATATTCACCTACATTTTTTTTAACGAGATCATCTTCAGCTTTGGCATAAGCAATATTTGAATGTAAGGTAAAGTCATCATGAACTTTATAAACACTACTTGCTTCAAAACCAGCTCCAGATCGTTTTCCCTGATTTCTAGCTGTAGAAGTAATGTTATTTTCATCAGCACTAAATGTTATTAAATCATCGATTTTATAACTGAATAGGTTAAAGTTAAACGATAAACGCGGGGAGTAAATGTAATCAAACGCTAATTCAATGGTATCAATAGTTTCAGGTTGTAGATCTTTATTTCCAAGTGCTATGGGGTTATTAACGGTTAATAATTCAGCAAAAGATGGTGCTCTAAAAGCTCGTCCGTATAAAAATTTACTGGTCAAATTCAAACTAGTTGACCAAACTAAAGCCAGTCTTGGATTAACCGTAGAACCGAAATCACTGTAGTTATCGTAACGAGCTCCGGCGGTAAGTTCCCAATCAGGTGCTAATTGAGCAATACCTTGAACATAAAGATAATTACTTTCTCTATCTGCCTCAGGAATAAAAACTTCTGCTTGATTAGATACATCTTCTAAACCACCTGGTCTTGGAGTAAATGCGGGGGTAAAGTTTTTTTCTTCCGTCACTTTATATAAGTTTTGTCTCTCATAACCAGCGCCTAGCTTCAATTCGACTTTTTCAAAACCACTATAACGTGTATTAATTTCTAAGTGAGTTGTTTCTTCTTCCCAACCTGGATTACCGATAAAACCATCAGGAAAGGTGCCAAAAAAAGCACCTTGAGGAAATAATAGTAAATCTTTATCTATCTCCTGACTTGATGCGTAATAATTTAATTTTGCATCGATAAAATAATTGTCCGATACAGATTGCTCGTGGAGAATGAAGCTCGCCATTCTTTTATAACCACCACCTTTGCCTTGATTATCTAATGCTTCGGCACCTCCTTGGCCTGTACCTATGTCACCTCTATCTTGTAACCCGAGTTCAACAGTAAAAAGGTCATTTTCAGCGGTTAACCAAAAATCTATTGATTTAAAACTTGCTGAAATACCTCCTGGTGCTAATGATGCAGCAGGAACACCAAAACCTGCCGTCACATTATCAATAATGGATTGAGCATCGGAATTAACTGTTGCGTCAAAGCCATCGCTAGCCAAATATTCCAAATTACTGGCGATACGCCATTCACCTAGTGTAAAACTGTTATTCAACCAAAAATTTCTAGTCGCAAAGCTACCAAATTTCATTCCTATTTCGCTTTGCGCTTTTTCATGATATTTCTTTGTTATGACATTGATCACACCAGAGAAAGCATCTGCACCATAGAGAGCTGAACCTGGGCCACGAATAATTTCAATTCGCTCTATTGCGTGAATTGGGAACTCTCCCCACATAATATGATTATCTCCACGCATACTACTTTTAGTAGAGACACCGTTTATCATAAATAATGTTTGCGGGGTAAATGTCGTTGAAATACCTCGAAACCAAAATTCTGGAGCCATAAATTGACCACTGCGAGAAACATGTAACCCAGGAACCGTATCCAGAACATCAACAATATTCCGTGCACCCATATTTTGTATATCTTCGGATGTTATTACCGTAGCAACTGAAGGCGCTTTTCGAATGAGTTGTTTAGTACCAGTAGCTAGTGAGATAAACTCTTCATCACCATAAAAATCTGCTAGAGAATCATCAAATTCATCTTCAATTAAAGGTTGTTCATTGGCGTTTTCTGACGTGATTCCATCACCTGTAAAATTGCTTCCTGCAAATGCTGAGTAAGATTGTCCAGATATCGCTGCAACAATACAAAGGCTGAGAAAGGTTTTTACATGTGACATATAGCTTCCTATATTAATCG
>DAINNQ010000101.1:0-8241 GCA_036735825.1 Alteromonadaceae bacterium
ATTTAATCAGCTTTGCACTACAATTAATTTTACAGATTAATTATTAATCAATGATGCTCGCACTGTTTTTCATTGTCATAGTACATAACCTGTTAATTAGCGCACGGCTCATCTCCTTTTTGAGCCATCCCCTGAGCCCGAGATTATTTATAGTTTCGGGCTATTTTTATGGTGCTAAGAAAATATTATTTACGATAAGCATGATGAAAAACTTACCAAAACGGCTATTTAGCCAGTTTAAATAAACGGTTGAAATTTTCTGTGGTGATATTTGCGATATGTTCCACTGATTGCCCTCTAATACTAGCTAAATGTTTTGCTACTTCGACAACATACGCAGGCTGATTCTGCTTACCTCTATGCGGCACTGGGGCTAAATAAGGAGAGTCTGTTTCAATTAAAATTCTATCATCAGGTACTTTTTTCGCGACTTCTCGTAATGCACTCGCATTTTTAAAGGTCACGATCCCTGAAAAGGATATATAAAACCCTAGTTCAATTGCTTGTTGTGCCATGTCCCAGGTTTCAGTAAAACAATGCAAAATTCCGCCCACTTGCTGAGCATTCTCTTCGCGCAAAATAGCTAATGTATCTTGCTGTGCGTCACGAGTATGTATGATCAATGGCTTATTCAGTTTAAGCGCTGCTTTGACATGTTTTCTAAATGAATCAAGTTGCAATGCTTTAGTTTCAAGCGCATAGAAATAATCTAATCCTGTTTCACCAATCGCGATAACCCGTTCGTGTTGGGCTAAATGAATTAATCGTGCTAAATCAGTTTCATCTTCTTGATTGAGGGGATGCGTTCCGCACGTTAGCATGACATTGTCATAGCCTGCAGTTTTATCAACCATAGCAGTAAAATCATCTAACGTAACACTTACACATAAGAGCTGATCAACTTGTGCATCTTTGGCAATTTTTACAACATTATCTAAATTGCCATCAAAAGCGCTAAGGTCTAAACGATCAAGATGACAATGGGAATCAATATACAACTAAGGTACTCCTTACAGATAAGAAACTGAATAAAAATTTAAACTAAAACTATTACTTTCAATAGGATGTTAGTGAATTCAAAAGAAAACATCTCTACATTGTTAACGTCGCATCAGAAGAGTTGAGTAATCGGCCAATCGCTTTTTCAATTTGATTACGCATATTATCTGGATCTTCGATAAATGAAATGCCGATACCTGCTGGTGTACCATTTTGCACGCCAATCGGCGTTAGCCAACAAACTTTGCCGATAATTTCAGAAGGCTCTAAAGAGTCTGGTAACAAAATTTGTAATTGAATATCTGTACCCAGCTCAAATTGCTCAGTTGTTCTGACAAACAAACCACCTTTTTTTACAAATGGCATATATGACAAATATAATTCACGGTCACTGACAAATTCTAAATATAAATTTTCCATCGTTTATCCTTACGCAGCCATCATCATTTGAATGTCTATCAGTAACTTTTCTAATCCAAATTCTTTATTAAACTGCATTAATGTCACTTTTTTCTTATTAAAGCTATTGATTAATTGATATATTTTCCACAATTTGTCTTGGTTTGCACTCATAAAAACTGCGAATTGTTGTGTATTTAACTCTTGTAAGAAGTCAGCATCACGCCAATGATAATGACTTCTCATTAAATCAATGACCGTTTTTTCTAACCAGCGTAAACTATTATCTTGAGTTTTTAACAACTCAGTTAACGCCAAGCGATTATTACTCTGATAAATAAACTCGACAAACTGTGCTGAAATTTCTTGGTATTTCTCTAAAATGACAGGGTCAGATAATTCTGGCAAATGTGATAAATTGACAAACGGATCTCGACTTTCTTGTCCAATTTGCGACAGTAATTGTTCGCCAATGGGTGGCTTTAACTGAATATGTCGACATCGACTGATGATAGTTGGTATTAAGCGTTGTTCGTCATTTACTAACAAAATAATAAAACTATGTTCAGTTGGCTCTTCTAATGTTTTTAACAATGCATTAGCGGCAGATTCAGTCATTTTATCTGCATCTTGAATGATCACAACTTGGTTTGTGCCAAGTTGAGCTGTTTTTTCAAAAAAACGACTCACTTTCCGAATTTGATCAACACCTATACTCGCGCCTAATAATTCAACTAGCATGCTATCTGGGTGAGTTTGATGTTGAAATAAATTACATGATTTACATTGACCGCACGGTCTTTCATACGTGCTTTCTTCAATCAACAACCCTGTTTGAGCGGATGATGATAACTCACTTTGACACATCAGTGCCTGCGCTAACCAATGAGATAACTCATCTTTACCTGCGCCAGCAACACCAGAAACAATCATTGCATGGGGTAATGTTTGTTGTTTAATTTGCCTAATGAGCGCTTGTTGCTCTGCCGCTAACCATGATTTCATAAAAGCTATTTTACATTCTCTTGTAAAAAGTGAATTAATTGCTGCTCGATGTTCTGATGAACCAGTTCCATCGGTTCACTTGCATCAATAGTGATAATACTCGCATCGCTTTGTGCAATTTCTTTATATTTGTCACGCACGCGATGAAAAAACTCTATTTTTTCTAACTCTATTCTGTCTAATTCCCCACGAGCTTGAGCTCTTGATAAACCCTGCTCAGGAGATATATCTAAATAGAGGGTTAAATCAGGCTTAAATCCTTTTAATGTCACTTTAGCTATCATATCCATAACGTCATTATCAAATTGACGACCGCCACCTTGATAGGCTCGGGAAGATAAGTCATGGCGATCGCCAACGACCCATTCACCCTTTTCTAAGGCAGGCAAAATACGATTAGCCAATAATTGGCTACGGCTGGCGTACATTAATAGCAATTCAGTTTCTTGCGTTAATACTTCACTATGATCGGCAGATTTGACAATATCACGTAACGATTCAGCTAATGGTGTACCGCCAGGTTCTCTTGTTGAGATATATTGAATTTGATGTGCATCTAAGACTTTTTTAACCACACTAATGGCGGATGATTTTCCAGCGCCTTCAATACCTTCAACAACAATAAATTTACCTTTCTTCATGGAACCTCATTACAACTATTGATTTAACTGATATTCAGCAACGGCTTTATTATGGTCAACTAAATTTGTTGAAAAAATATGCTTGCCTTGCCCGTTACTGACAAAATATAAATAATCTGTTGCCGCGGGGTGTAATGCGGCATAAATTGCCGATTTACCTGGCATCGCAATTGGTGTTGGCGGCAAGCCATTAATACGATAAGTATTATACGCGGTTTTTTCTTTTAAATGTTTACGTTTTATATCACCTTGATAGCGCTCGCCTAAACCATAAATAACCGTCGGATCTGTTTGTAAGCGCATCCCTTCATTTAATCGATTAATAAACACTGAAGAGATCAGTTCATGCTCAGCATGTTTACCGCTTTCTTTTTCAATAATCGACGCCATAATTAACGCCTCATAAATATTTTTATAAGGTAAGCCTGAAGATCGATTCTGCCATTGAAATTCAAGCTCTTTTTGCATTTTTGCATAGGCTCTTTTTAAAATAGCAACATCGCTCGTTTGATGAGTAAAAGCGTAAGTATCAGGGAAAAACAAACCTTCAGGGTGCTGTTTATCTAGCCCTAGTGCTTGTGATATTTGTGTATATACACTTTTGCCCGACGTTTGCTTGATTGTCTGTTTAATATTTGGGTGTGAACTTAGTTGCTCAGCCCACTGCTCTAACGTCGTTCCTTCAACAAAAACAAGGTTAAATTGAAATTCTTTACCTTCATTTACTTGCTGTAAAATTTGCTTAAGAGTATGACTTGGCAATAACTGATACGTTCCAGCTTTCACTTGTGCTTGATCTCTATGAAAACGAACATAGTTACGTAGCCAAAACCGATTAGCGATGACGTTGTTTTTTACTAATTGCTCAGAAAAAGAATGAAATGAAGCGCCATTTTCAATCGTTATCAACAGAGGTGATGTTAATAAATTAGTTTGATTAATGTAATATTGAGCATAAGAAACGAATACGACTATTGCACTAAGAACACAGAGTGTAAAAATAAAAAATAACTGCTTAATTAACTGCAAGTGTAGCTCCCTAAACAAGTGACGCTAAAAAGCGCTTTTTATACTCAGTGACTTTTGAGATATCTAGCAATTTTTGCTGATAAGTTTTCACGGGAGTGATCCCCATGACACTATTACAAATAAACATCGCTTCAGCTGTCTTTATGTCTGAGTAGGTCGTATGGACCTCCTTCACCTGAGGGTCAAACTTAATAATATGTTGGCGATATAAACCTAAGATGCCAGCGTCATTTATTATCGGCGTGTAAAGCACGTTATCTTTAAACCAAAAAACATTTGCACAGCTTGACTCAATCACATAACCTTGTATATCTGAAACGAGTAAATCGTCAGCAAGAGTTTTATCAAGCTCAGCTCGGATCATCACCTGTTCTAAGCGATTTAAATGTTTAAGCCCTTTTAATAGCGGGTTAAGACCAAGTTGAAGTTTACCATTGACAAGATTGATCCCTTGTTCAGCCCATGTCGAATAATGCTGAGGAAGATCATGCAGCGTGATGATACGATGCTCAGATTGCAAACCATTTCTTGAATACCCGCGTCCTCCACTGCCTGCTGAAACTATCACTTTTAATACGCCATGACTAAAACATGGCAAATTTTTACTATGTTGAAGTGCAAGGGCAATCTCTTCTTGCAATTGCTCTGTATTTAACTCAAAACCCAAATAGCGACAGCCAGTGATTAAACGGTTTAAATGCGCAGATAAAAATTCAACCTGACCATGATGTATTTTAGCTGTAGTAAAAATACCGTCGCCATAGGCAAGAGCGCGATCATTAATCGCTATTTTATTTTCTTGCTGACCATTTATTAAGCAATATTGCATTTTTGATACTTTATTAATCACTATTAAAGAAAAGCCTGAATACTGTTACAGTATTCAGGCTTATTTATTGAGATTCAAGTAGTTTTAATCGTTAGATTTTTTAAATACTAAAGAACCGTTTGTACCACCAAAACCGAATGAATTACATAATGCGTATTCAAGATTTACATCACGAGCATCGCCCCTAATGTAATCAAGATCACAACCTTCATCAGGGTTTTCAATATTAATGGTAGGGGCCACTTTATTATTAAATAAAGACTGCACAGTAAAAATTGCTTCAACCGATCCAGCTGCGCCCAATAAATGCCCCGTCATTGACTTGGTTGAGCCCACCATTGTTTTATAAGCATGCTCACCAAATACCGATTTCACCGCACTCGTTTCAGCTTTGTCGCCAGCTTGAGTTGAGGTGCCATGAGCATTAATATAACCCACTTGTTCCGCATTAATGCCAGCATCGCGTAACGCGTTTTCCATAGCAAGAGCGGCCCCTGCACCATTTTCAGGTGGAGAAGTCATATGATAAGCATCGCCACTCATACCAAAACCAACAATTTCAGCATAGATAGTTGCACCACGAGCTTTCGCGTGTTCATATTCTTCAACCACCACAATGCCTGCACCGTCACTTAATACAAAACCATCACGGTCTTTATCCCAAGGTCGACTCGCGCCTTGCGGATCATCGTCTCTGGTTGACAATGCTCTTGCTGCGCAGAAACCACCAATGCCTAATTCTGTTGATGCTTTTTCCGTACCACCAGCTAACATAGCATCAGCGTCACCATAAGCGACCATACGAGCAGCATGGCCAATATTATGAACACCAGAGGTACATGCGGTAACAATTGCTATATTAGGACCTCTAAGCCCTAATTTAATTGATAAGTGACCAGCAGCCATATTTAAAATAGTGGATGGACAAAAAAATGGTGAAAGTTTTTTAACACCACCTTTAAGGTATTTACTATGGTTTTCTTCGATTAAAGATAAGCCACCTATGCCTGAGCCTACTGCTACGCCAATGCGAGAAGCATTTTCTTCGGTAACTTCTAAGCCTGAATGATTAAAGGCTTGAATACCAGCGGCTAAACCATACTGAATAAATAAATCCATTTTCTTGGTATCTTTTTTGGCGATACCGTAAAACTCAGGATCAAAATTTTTAACTAATCCGGCAAACTTAGTTGGGTATTGACTAACATCGAAATGATCTATGGTATCAATTCCGCTTTTGCCTAACAGTAAGTTTTGCCAAGTTGTTTCAGCATCATTACCTAAAGGTGAAAGCATACCATAACCGGTAACTACAACACGTCGCATTTGAAGAGTTGCCTCCGTAGAGTTAAGTTGAAAGGGTTATTAATCGTTTTTCTGCGATATCATTACTAATAATTAAATGGCAGAAACAAATCAGGCGGTACAATCACCGCCTGATAAATACTTTTTAAAAAAGCAAAAATTACTGATTAGCTGTTACGTAATCGATAGCAGCTTGAACTGTAGTAATTTTTTCTGCTTCTTCATCTGGAATTTCTGTATCAAATTCTTCTTCTAACGCCATTACTAATTCTACTGTGTCTAAAGAATCAGCACCTAAGTCGTCAACGAAAGAAGCTTCATTTTTAACTTCGTCTTCGCTTACACCTAATTGCTCAACAGTAATTTTTTTTACGCGTTCTTCGATAGTACTCATTTTTTTTCCTTTACTAGAAAATACAATTTTTCAAAATTGCGTGTAGTGTATTCGTCTACAGCGTCTGTTGCAAGCCTCTAATTTTGCTTTTTATGCTGGTCTAACCTGTAGATGTTTTTTTATTATGCTTAAATTTTGCGTTTATTCAATAAATTAACGATAAAAATTAATCATTAATTAAACCATATACATGCCGCCATTTACATGTAAAGTTTCACCAGTAATATAGCCAGCGCTGCTTGATGCTAAAAAGGCAACAGCATTCGCAATTTCTTCTGGCTTACCTAAACGATTAGCGGGTACTTGCGAAAAAATGCCTTCTTTTTGTTCATCCGTTAACGTTTGTGTCATATCGGTATCAATAAAGCCTGGTGCGACAGTATTCACTGTAATGCCACGTGACGCGACTTCTCTTGCTAACGATTTAGTGAATCCAATTAAACCCGCTTTTGCTGTTGCATAGTTAACTTGGCCTGCATTTCCCATAGTACCAACAACTGAACCAATATTAATAATGCGACCGTGACGTTTTTTCATCATAGTGCGAATAACAGCTTTACTGATTTTAAATACCGATGATAAGTTGGTATCAATAATGTCATTCCACTCTTCATCTTTCATGCGCATAAACAAATTATCACGGGTAATCCCCGCGTTATTCACTAACACATCAACAACACCAAACTTTTCTTTAATAACGTCAAATAATGCAGCAATTGAGTCATCACAGGTGACATTTAACACTAAACCGTGACCTTCACCTAAATACTCACTAATTTTGTCTGCACCATGTTCTGAGGTTGCTGTACCTATAACAGTCGCACCTAATGCTTGTAATTGCACAGCTATCGCTTTGCCTATTCCACGACTTGCGCCTGTTACTAAGGCAACTTGACCTTCTAATGAAAACATATATCTTCCTATTAAATTAATTCTTTTGCTTTGATTAACGATTCGTGATCATTAACTGAAATACAGTTGATTGATTTATTTATACGCTTAACTAAACCTTGTAATACTTTGCCTGGCCCTACTTCTAGTGCAACGTCAATCCCTTCACTCGCTAACTTCTCAATAGTTTCTGTCCAACGAACTGGACTATAAAGTTGTCTGATTAAGGCGTTTTTAATCGCTGCTATATCATTTTCAATAGCAACATCCACATTGTTTACAACCGGAATATTCGGTTGATTAAAAGTAACTTGGTTAAATTGCTCTGCTAATTTATCTGCGGCTTCTTTCATTAATGCGCAATGAGATGGCACACTAACAGGTAAAGGTAATACGCGTTTAGCGCCAGCTTCTTTACAAATAGCACCAGCACGTTCAACGGCTTCTTTATTACCCGCGATCACCACTTGACCTGGTGAGTTAAAATTAACTGCTGACACCACTTGTCCTTGCTCAGCTTCTTGACAAGCAGCGATAATTTTATCATCGTCTAAGCCAATTACCGCAGCCATAGCGCCAACGCCTTCAGGAACTGATGCTTGCATAAACTCACCACGCTTTTCGACTAACTTCACACCATCAGATAATGAAAGTACACCCGCGCACACTAATGCTGAGTATTCACCTAAACTGTGCCCAGCCAAAATAGCTGGTGTAGCTTGCGCTTGGTCATGCCATAAACGCCATAA
>DAINNQ010000102.1:0-8231 GCA_036735825.1 Alteromonadaceae bacterium
GTGGTGATCCCAACGACTGATTCACCAAGTGCCGCTGAACTTGATGTGCATGGTTTTATGGATCATCAATTAATCACCTGTTATGACAAGAAAGAGCAAAGCACCGCCATTGCCATTATGGAGCGAATCAACAAGCAAAGTGAGCATGCGTTCGATAAACCTTTTACTCAATTAACATCAACTCAACAAACATCACTGTTAACGTCACTCGAAAAGCAGCAACTCGGATTTAGTGAATCAGATTGTGCTCAGTTTAAACAATTAAAAGCGTTACTTGTTTTTGGTTACTTCACCACTGAGGTTGGCGCTACGCAAGTGTTGAATTATCAAGCTGTGCCTGGCGGTTTTAAAGGCTCTGTCAGTTATTCATCATTGAATAAATCATGGGGGTCACACGGTTTTTATTAAGCGACTTTGATAAAAAGCGCAAGGTAAAAAACACGACAAGCGATTATGACAGACGATTTATATATTAAAGACAGTAACGAAGAATATGATGCCTTAGTGGTGGGTTCAGGTGTTTCAGGTGTTTCGGGTGGATGGGCCGCTAAAGAGTTTTGTGAACGCGGTTTAAAAACCTTAATGATAGAACGTGGTCGTATTGTTGAACATCAAAAAGACTATATCGGCGAAAATAAAGGCCCATGGCAATTTGCTAACCGTATGCAGGTCGATAACTTATTAGTAGCCGAGCAATATAAAATTCAGCAGCAATGTTACGCTTTTAGTGATTCAACCAAGCATTTTTTTGGGAATGATAGAGATTTACCTTATTCTACCGAGCAAGGCACAGATTTTACTTGGATCCGCGCCAATCAGCTTGGTGGAAAATCGTTGTTATGGCATAGGCAATCGTATCGCTTTAGCGATTATGATCTCAATGCCAACAAAGCGGATGGTTATGGCAATGACTGGCCGATTCGATATAAAGATCTAGAAGCTTGGTACAGCCATGTCGAAAAACATGCCGGTATAAGTGGCAACTACGATAATTTGCCTCAGCTACCCAATAGTGAGTTTTTACCGCCTTTTGAATGGACTAAGCCTGAGCAAGATCTTCAGCAAAAGTTTACGCAATTATTTCCTGATAAACCTATGATTATGGGACGTGCTGCTCACTTAACTCAACCGACAGAATTACATTTATCGCAAGGACGAGTGCAATGTCAGGCGAGAAATGAATGCCAAAAAGGTTGTTCGTTTGGGGCGTATTTTTCTACTCAAAGCTCAACCTTGCCAGCGGCGGCAAAAACAGGGAATTTACACATTGCCCCAAATAGTGTGGTTCACAGTTTAATTTATGATGAAAAAACGAATCGAGTCAAAGGGGTTAGAGTGATTGATAACGACAACCTCACTACCCGAGAATACTTTGCCAAAGTCGTTTTTTTATGTGCATCCACCTTAGGTTCAACACAAATCATGTTGAATTCAACCTCGAAAAAATTCCCTAATGGAATTGCTAATAGTTCGGGCGTGTTAGGTCATTATTTGATGGACCATGTTTATAACGCCGGCGCTAGCGGTCGAATTGAAGGTTATCAAGACGAATATTACTCAGGCAGACGACCAACGGGCGCCTATATTCCGAATTTTCAATTTGAGCCATCAAAATATAAAAAAACTTATAAACGCGGATATGCCTTAGCAGGTGGCGCTGGCCGTGGTGATTGGCGAGGAAAACGCTTTTCTGATGGCATCGGTGCGGACTTTAAACAGCAGCTGACCCAAGCAGGTGACTGGTATTTTGGCTTGCATGCACAAGGCGAAATGCTACCGCGTTTTGAAAATCAGGTGTCATTACATGGCACCAAAAAAGATAAATGGGGCATTCCTCAATTGCACATCAATTGTCAGTGGTCAGATAACGAAATAGAAATGATGAAAGACGCCGAGTTAACTGCCAAAGACATGTTAATTCAGGCAGGGATCAAAGATGTGCGCAGTTACACATCGATTGATAAAAATGCGCCAGGGCTTGCTATTCATGAAGTGGGAACCGCTCGTATGGGAAGAGACCCGAAGGAGTCTGTGCTTAATCGTTATAACCAATGTCATGATATCGCTAATTTATTTGTTACCGATGGCGCTAGTTTTTGTTCATCGGCGGTGGTTAATCCGTCATTAACTTTTATGGCACTTACCGTTCGCGCGGTTGATTATGCGGTCAAAGAAATGAACGCGAAACGAATCTAAACAGTGCTCTAAGAAAAAGAATAAACAAAGCTAAAAATCATATTAAAAACATATAGAAAGAGAAAACTATGAAATTATTCACAATCGTATTAATAGGCATGTTGACACTTTCAGTTAACAGTTTTGCCTTTGACCATCATCAGGATAAAGCAATGCCAAAATTAAGTGTGCAGTTATGGTCGGTAAAAGACCAAGTGAAAGCTGATTTTAAAGGAACCTTGCAACAACTTGCTGATATGGGCTTTGAAGGCGTGGAATTTGCCAATGAATTTGGCGAGTTTTCAGGTGATGCTAAAGCTGTTCGTGCAGTGTTAGACGAAATCGGCTTAGCAGGCAGCGGAGCTCATGTTTCTTTTGAGCAGCTCAATGATGAAAACTTTGCTGACACAGTGACGTTTTATCAAACCTTAGGGGTTGATATGTTAGTGGTTGGCTGGGACGAGCGAGCTTGGCACCCTGAAGGCATTAAAGAAATTGTTGCCTTGCTCAACAAACTTGAGAAAAAACTGGCTCCGTTTGGCATGAAAACAGGGTTTCATAACCACGACCATGAGTTTAATGCCTATGAAGGAACAACGTATTGGGATTATTTAGCACAAAATACTGGTCAAAATGTCATCCTTCAACAAGATGTCGGCTGGACAACTTATGCTGGCAAAGATCCCATCGACTACGTTAAACGTTATCCAGGCAGAACATTAACCACACATTATAAAGTACGTTTACCTGAAGGCACACAGGGTAAATTACCTCTGATCGGCCAAGACACGATTGATTGGCTAAATTTGTCGAAAACCAATATAGCCGTGGGCGGCACGCTATGGTTTGTTGTTGAACAAGAAGAATACCCAAATGGCCTTACGCCTCTACAAGCGGTTAAAGTGTCAAAAGACGGCTTAACTGAGATCCTTAAAGACTTGTAACACCACAAAGGCGAACACGCTTTAGAAAAACACATAAAAATAACAATAAATTATTAAAACAAGAGAATTGAAGAAAATGAATAAACAACAGCTGTTCAAAGGAATGTTAGCCGTGGTGCTCTCATTTAGCTGCTCGGTATTTGCTGTTACAAAAAGCAATA
Organism: Alteromonadaceae bacterium; assembly: GCA_036735825.1. Classification (GTDB taxonomy): domain Bacteria; phylum Pseudomonadota; class Gammaproteobacteria; order Enterobacterales; family Alteromonadaceae; genus DAINNQ01. The sequence continues at coordinate 3,281 of DAINNQ010000102.1, forward strand.
TCAGTGGGCAAGATAATAGCTTGTCAGCACAAGAAAAAGCACAGGGCTGGCAGTTATTGTTTAATGGTCAAGACATGCAACATTGGCGTAATTTCAAGCAGCAAGATTTAAACGATAAATGGCAAGTGATTGATGGTGAAATGAGACTGACCGCTGGCGGCGGAGGCGACATTCTCACCAAGCAAGTGTATGAAAATTTTGAATTAATGCTTGATTGGAAAATATCACTTGCAGGCAATAGCGGTATTTTCATTTTAGCTGACGAAATAGGCAAACAAATATACTCGCACGCTATCGAAGTACAAATTTTAGATAATGAACGTCATGCGGATAATAAAGTTGCCTCACATTTATCAGGTTCTATTTACGATATGGTTGCCGCGCCTTTAAAAGCTCAGCTTCCAGCAGAGCAATGGAATACTGTTCACATTCGATTATTCAATAAACACTTATCTGTTTGGCAAAATGGCGTATTAACAACAGACATCCTTATCGGTGGAGAGCAATGGCATGCATTATTAGCTGAAAGTAAGTTTTCTAAATGGCAAGGCTTTGGTTTAAATACTGAAGGTCATATTGGTTTGCAAGATCATAGCGATCCTGTCGCGTTTAAAAATATAAAAATAAAAGTGCTATAGCAACGGAATAACATCATGAATAATTTTGACTATGAGGTCATAGTAGTTGGCTCTGGAGCAGGTGGCGCAATGGCTGCTTACACCTTAACTAAAGCTGGGCATAAAGTATTAATGCTAGAAGCTGGACGGGATTACGACCCGAAAACGGAAACGCCTATGTTTAAGCGCAAAGGTGAAGCACCTTTAATGGGCGCGGGTAACGCTGATAAAGATTTTGGCTTTTATGATGCAACCGTAGATGGTGGCTGGACCGTACCTAATGAACCTTACACCACAGGCGAAGGTTCTGAATTTTTGTGGTGGCGTGCGCGCATGTTAGGTGGTCGAACTAATCACTGGGGGCGCTATTCATTGCGCTTTAGCGAACACGACTTTAAAGGAAAATCACGAGATGGTTTAGGTGCTGACTGGCCATTTGAATATAAAGATCTAGCGCCTTGGTATGATAAAACGGAAGAATTAGTCGGGGTTTGTGGCACCAATACGGGTTTAGATGATATGCCCGATTCTGCTGAAGGTATTTTACAGCCACCACCCAAAGCAAGAGTGCCTGAATTGTTGGTGGCTGCGGCAGCTAAAAAAATCGGTATTCCAACTGCGCCAATGCATCGTGCGGTATTAACTCGTCCAAAAGATGATCGTCAAGCCTGCTTTTATGCCACGCCGTGTGGTCATGGTTGCTCTATCGGCGCAGCTTTTCAAACCACGACATCGTTGATCCCTATGGCAAAAAGTACGGGTAATTTACAGGTGATCACCGATGCCATGGTTAAAGAAGTGAATGTTAACCAACACGGTAAAGTGGACGCCATTACTTATATTGATAAAAACACGGGTCAAGCACATAAGCTTGCTGCAAAAGTGATTATTTTAGCGGCTAGCGCTTGTGAATCTGCGCGTATTTTACTGAATTCGAAAAGTGAACATCATCCCAATGGCTTAGCAAATTCTAGTGGCCATGTTGGCCGAAATTTAATGGATTCGACTGGCACTGGCTTGGGTGCGCATATTCCAGCACTTGAAGGTCGACCCATTTACAATGAAGATGGTCACACCGCGAATCATTTGTTTATTCCTTGGTGGGGACACAAGGCGCAAGCTAAAGGGGAACTGGATTTTCCTCGTGGTTATCATTTTGAAATCGGTAGTGGATTTCGAGAGCCTAGTGCCGGCGTGAGTGGCGACTTGCAAGGTTATGGCAAAGCATTAAAAGATCAAGCGAAACGCTATTATGGTGCTGGGGTGTATTTGGCATTACGTGGTGAAATGTTGCCTAATGAACACAGTTACATGGAAATTGATCCTCAGGTAAAAGACAAATGGGGCATCCCGGTTGCCAAGTTTCATTGGCAATGGTCTGAGCATGAACTCAAACAAGTAGAACATGGCTTACAAACGGCTAAAACCATCTTAGAAACGATGGGGGCTAAATTTACTGAGCCGCTACCAAGTGCAGAGCAAGCGATATTAAAAGGTGGACAAATTATTCATGAAGTCGGCAGTACTCGCATGGGTGAGTCAGCTAAAGACTCAGTAACCAACCAATATGGTCAAACATGGGATTGTGACAACGTATTTGTGATGGATGCAGGGGTATTCGCTTCTAATCCTCATAAAAATTGCACATTAACTATTATGACACTAGCGATGAGAAATGCCTCTTGGTTAGCTGAGCAACTCGATCAAGGAGTGCTGTAATATGAAAAATATTAAAGACAATGCGAATAACGGTGATCTTACTTTTGATAATTTAGCGAGTGAAGGTTTAGCGGAGAATAACTTAGCTCGATATGATGCTAATAACCCTTATCAACCTCGTTTGTCTCGTCGAGAGTCGTTAAAGTGGCTAGGCTCGCTTTCGCTTGGCGTACTTTCTGTGGGTGCAATCAGCCCAACATTAATGGGTTGTGACACAGGCAAAGTTGCTGGTAATGGCAGTGCTAGTTCCTTAAATGGACAAGGTCAAGGGCATTGGCGTGATCTTAATCTCTCGTCACTTAATGGTCAGGGCTATGGTAAAGATCCCAACTTGATCATCCCTCCCAAATCACCTTGGCCGAAAACACTCAGCGCTGAACAGTTAACCTTGATTGCCGTGTTGTCTGATATTTTAGTGCCTAGAGAAGGCGACGTGCCTGCCGCCTCTGAAGTTAATGTGCCTGATGTTATTGATGAATGGATGAGTGCGCCATATGAGCGACAACAAGCGGATCGGTTAACTATTTTATCGTTATTAAGCTGGCTCGATGTAGAAACTACAATGTTATTTAAAAAATTGTTTGTTGAATGTTCGCCAGATCAACAACTATCAGTTATCGACAATATTGCTTTTGAAAAAGCTGACTTAGCCGAACAGTTTGTTGATGCCAATCGGGCGTTTTCTCGCTTTAGAAAATTAGTGTTGGCGGCATTCTTTTGTAGCCCACAAGGAACCAAAGATTTAGGTTACCAAGGTAATGTTGCTATTACTGGCGATTATCCTGGGCCAACCGATGAAGCAATGGCGCATTTACATAAAGTGTTGGCTGATTTAGGTCTGACACTGTGAGAATCTAAAAGGAAAATAAGTAAGAAGCTAAAAAGCAAATTGGCTTAAACTCATGTTTTTTTGTCACTATGGGTTTAAGCCATTAATTTAGTGCGTTAATTTTACCTTTTAGCTCGTTTATCCATCAACTCATAAACTAATCAGTAATTTTTAGTAAACCTAAAATAGCGCCTGCACTTTGGATGTTATTGGCTTTTAATTGCTCTTCCATATTTTTAACAAAATCATGTTTGTGTTGGCGACGACGCGCATAAGACTGGAATAATTTGGCCAGCCATTCATTGGTCAGCCCTTCTTGAGTTAACGCAATCGCGCTGAGATAGCTTTTTAACACAAAAAAATCAACACTCATTACCGTGAAAAACTCAAATGGTGATTTATTTTGGTTAAACATAAACTGGTTGTGATAGAGGTAATATAAAAAATAATTCACCAGAACATGCTGATTTTCTTTAAAATAATTATCGAGATACGGCTTAGCATCGCTTAATATTTGTGAAAATACGGTGACCTGTTCACTTTCTTGGGTCACATTTGCCATGCGTTGCTCAAACAGTTGAATCATTAATTGACGACAATCATCAAAACGTTGATCTGAAGTTGAAAGCTTAGCTTGTTCACCATTTTTGAGCATTTTGGTTTCGTTCACTAATTTTTTATCTTGTGCGGTAAACATTAACCATTTTACTTCGTGACTTATCGGTAGTTTTTGATACATAGCACTGAAGCTACCATCGGTGATCATTTCTTCAACACTTTGAATGAGTTGCTGTAATCGTTCAATATCATCTAAATGCTGACCTACTTGTTTAAGCAGCATGCCTAAAGAAAATAACCGTTCTTCAAGTGGAATTTGGTCATATAGAATAATACCAAAACAAGCGTCTCTTAATATCGGCATCCATGCTGGGAGTTGATTGCTTAGATAACCGGCAAACTTTCCATTATTGAGTTTATGCGAGGCTTGCTGCTTAACATCAAACATCATGGCTGAAGGATTAAATAACAATTCCTGTGCGGCACTCGGACAAGATAAGCTTAAACTCGACTCAACCTGTTCGCCAAACCAAAAGTAAGCGCGAGGATAGCTTTGACAGGTTTGCGATAGCGCTTCATGACCGCAGTTTTTATGTATCTCGCATAAGCTTTGTTCGTCTAGAAATGGGCAGTTACCATCGCTTTTCATGTTGATCAGCCCCCACTCATTCTCAGTAGTGCGAGTGAGTTTGAGGTGGTCATTAGCTAATTGCTTGATGATGACATGGCTGTTTTTCTTTAACGCTTTAAATGATTTTTTATCAACGGAGACATTCCAAGAGTGGCAACAATGATCAGGGCACTTTTCGGCTGCACAGCTAAAGTTTTTTACATAAGCAGGGATCATCGTATCTACAAGGTTTGGTTTCATAACGTCAAATTTTTGCCAAATAATAATAGTTAAACTAAGCAAGAGTTAAACCAAATGCAAATTCATAATTACAGCTCATGAAATTTACATCTTGCTTGTTTAAAGTGAAATGTCGATTTTATACTGGGTATTCGGGTCAATTATTAAAAATCGTCAATGTTTTAGCCGTCTATACAGCTATAAGCTAGTCAAGCGAAATTCTCTATGGTAAAGTAGCGCCGAAATTTTTGGTGTTTGTTTGGTACAACTAAACAACTTAAAAGGGAATGTGGTGATATAGCTCTTTGCTATGAGTCCACAACTGTTCCCGCAACTGTAATTAGAGCTGAATTTTATCGCCACTGGTATCTTACTGGG
>DAINNQ010000103.1:0-8213 GCA_036735825.1 Alteromonadaceae bacterium
GTTTGAAATTAGCGCTTTTCTTGAAGGACGAGACATGTACATGGGGAAAATTCCATTATTTTTCAAACAAGGCGTAAACGGTGAATTTAGTGCTGAAGCCCTGCTTGGTAGTTGTAGTGAAGAAACAATGTTTTGGCGTTTATCTTTAGAATTAAAAAACAACGAGGTTAGTCATTTACACAATCAAAATGTCAATAAAAACGTTTTTGCTGATCGCTTTTCAATAGATTTTGAAAGTACGCGAAGTTAATAAAATTAACTGATCGCCAACCAAATCGCGACTAAAATCATCAAGCAACCTGACATTCTATTGAGCATTTTTACGTTATCTTTTTCAATCAGTTTTTTTGCAATCGTTTTACCTCCTGCAGCATAAATCATCATGCAGATAAATTCGGAAATAATGATAATAATAACTAAAACAGTGAGTTGTAATGGTAACGCGTAATCAGGGTTGATAAAAGGAGGTAGTAACGAAATCATAAACGCCCAGCCTTTAGGGTTAGCAATAGCGGTGAGAAAACCTTGATTAAATAAATGTAAACGAGATACATGGTTTTGCTGTGCGATTGTTGTTGAAACGGCAAGTTTGCCTTTTGATAGACACATATTTATACCGATATACAATAAATAGAGTGCGCCAATTATTTTCAAAACGACAAACAAGTTCGGTACTTTAAGCATCATAGTCGATACCCCAATAACCGAGGCTATAGCAACACTGCTAACGCCTAAGACTTCACCCCACATCATCCATAAGGTTCTTCTGATCCCCACAGAGATACCTAAACTCATTGCCAGAGTCATACACATGCCTGGCGTAATACTGACAAGAAAAAATGTCGGAATAAATAATGTGATCAAGGTTGTGTCTAACAAATTGGTATGCTCTTAAAATATTTAATGGGTGATATTGAATAATACTAGGTTATGTTAATGGTCAATTATGTCTTAATATTGTGAGTGTAAAGCTTTGTAAATTGACTTGTTTCGATTATTAGCTTTTTCTAATATGCAAGCAGCGAATTTAAGTTTTAATCATCAATGAAATGTCCAGTAAAGGTCAAATGAAAATTAAACAAAAACGAAAAATAATTTATGGTTTAACAACGCTGCTTTCAGTGTCTGTCATTGCAGGTTGTTCGGCGCCATCAGGTATTTCAGCTTTACAAGAAAAACTTGAATCGCCTAAGCAATGGCATTCACCGCAACTAAATTCTCTTGAAACACCCAGAGAAAATGCGGGTTCTGTTCAAGATAACAAAGTGACTCAGCAATGGTTGCTCACTTTTAATGACAATGCTTTGAATCAACTAGTGCAGTTAGCGTTAAACCATAATCGGCAGTTAAAAGTCGAGCAAGCAAATTTATTACTTGCTGAGCAAAGAGCCATTGTTGCGGGTGTTACTCAATTCCCTGAATTAAGTTTATCTCAAGGAAATGCAAGACGCAGAGCTATTTCAAACAATGAGGCGCAATACACGACTAATGCTGATATCAGCTTACAATTAAGTTACGAGCTTGATTATTTAGGCAAACTTTCTGATAAACAGCATCAAGCAGCTTTAGAATATGAATCGGCAAAAAGTCAGTTCCAACAACATCAAATCAATTTAATCGCCAATGTTACTAAAAGCTGGTTTAACTTTATTGAAGCGAAGCAATTATTGAATTTGTATCAAGAGCGCGCTAACAATTTAAAGAATAATTTAGAGATGATCCAATCATCTTATCGTCTCGGCTTAAATCAAGCACTTGATGTTTATTTAACACAAAATGACGTCAGCCGAGAGTTAGCAAGAGTTGCCGAGCAGCAACAAATGTTATTAGTGAGAAAAAGATCGTTAGAGCTATTAATAGGCCAATATCCTCAGGGCACTTTAGATGATAATCAATCGTTACCAACGTTAACTACAGATATTGGTGTTGGTTTGCCTTCAGATCTGTTAACCCAGCGAGCAGATATTGTGGCTTCTTGGTATCAATTGTTAGCGTTAGATGCAGGGCTTGCGGTTGCCCATAAACAACGTTTTCCAAAAATTTCGTTAACAGCTTCAACGGGAGACAGTTCTGATGAATTAGCTAATTTGCTTGATGGTAGCCGACTAGCGTGGTCGCTCATTGGTAATATCACTCTGCCATTATTTGATGCTGGAAGGTTAGCTTCCTTAGAAGAACAAGCTCGATTGGCCGTTGTTAAATATGAACAGCAATATATTGACTTGGTTTTTAATGCTTTTGCTGATGTCGAAAATGCCATCAGTAATAATACCGCGTTAAAACAGCGATACTTACATTTTGAACAAGCTGCTGAAAATGCCAAAGCAGCAGAGACCATTTCGTTTGATAAGTATATTCGTGGTTTAGTGAGTTATACCACGGTATTAGAGTCTCAACGTAGAGCGTTCGATGCGCAAACTAGCTTGATCTCCTTATCTAATCAATTACTACAAAATCGAGTGGCTTTACATCAAGCACTTGGTGGTTCAGCGTTTGTTGAAGATACAGCTGCGCTTGACCCTGAAATTTCTTCTTCTGAACATAACACGGTAAGCGAATAAACTATGTCATCAAATGTTTTCAAAAATCATGCGAAAAAAATATTACCTATTGTTGTCATTTTGGCTTTTGTTGGCTTGGCTTTGATTGTTAAAAGTAATCCACCGCAAACAGCAAGAGGGCAAAAAAGTCAATTACCGCAATTAAATGTCGATGTAAAAACTTTAGCTAAAGGCAGTTTTCCTATCCTTATTGATAGTTATGGCACGGTAAAACCACGTACACAAAGTGTTTTATTGCCACAAGTTTCAGGTCAAATTATTCGTATTAGTGATAAGTTTCAAGCTGGTTCTTTTTTCGAAAAAGGTGATGTCTTAATCGAATTAGACGATAGAGATTTACGCGCAGAAGTGAAAATTGCTCAAGGCAATCTTTATAATGCTAAACAAATGCTCAGTGAAGAATTAGCCCGAGTAGAACAAGCTAAGCAAGATTGGCAACGTCTTGGTAATAGTGACGTTGCACCTGATCTAGTTATGCGTAAACCACAACTATTAGCGGCCGAAGCGAAAGTCTTGTCGTCAGAAGCAAGCCTTGAAAAAGCGCAATTGGCCGTTGAACGTACCAAAATAATCGCCCCTTATGCCGGGCGAATTTTAAGTAAAGATGTTGATTTAGGCCAAGTAATTTCACCCAATACACGTTTAGCGCAAATTTACGCAGTTGATTATGTTGAGATCAGATTACCGTTGAAAAATAAAGATTTACCTTACATGGTCTTACCTGAAAGTAATCGATTTGAGCAAGCGTCTGATAAAGAACAACCTGTAGTGACGGTTTATTCAGATCTTGCTAAACGACAAACGTGGTTTGGGAAAGTAGTAAGAACGGAAGGTTCATTTGATCAAAATTCACAGCAACTTTTTGTAGTCGCCCAAATTGATGATCCTTATGGAGTAAAAACGACAGAAGGCTTGGCGCTTAAAATTGGGCAATATGTCAGTGTTAAAATCAAAGGTCGTGTTGTTGACGATGTGATCACTATTCCAAATAAAGCTATTTATCAAGGCAGTTACGTTTACATAGTGGAAGACGGCGTATTAAAGCGACAAGAGATCGAATTAGCGTGGCAAAATGATGATATCGCGATTATTGAAACGGGCTTAGTAGAAGGGCAATTACTGGTGCTTACGCCATTAGGGCAAGTGACCTCAGGTACACGAGTTGCGATTAATAAGCTTGATGATACGGTTCAGCATGCACCAATTAAAAATGGTAAAGGTAAAAGAGCGGATAAAGAGCGCAAGTCAGGTGAACACAAAAGGCCTGTCAACGCTAATAAAGATAAAGATGAAAATAAAGGAGTTAAATCATGATCGCTTGGTTTGCTCGAAATCATGTAGCTGCGAATTTGCTTATGATCACCATATTTTTGGTGGGGCTTTTCTCTTTAAAAGGAAATATCCCTTTAGAAGTTTTTCCTTCATTTGAGTCTGATATTGTTGGCGTAAAGGTGACTTTGCGCGGCGCTACTCCTGAAGATACCGAACAAGGTGTCGCTATTCGGATTGAAGAAGCGGTACAAGATTTAGAAGGTATCAAAAAGATTTACAGCACGTCAGTTGAAGGTTCTGCCACGGTCAATATTGAAGCAACCAGCGGATATGATGTGCGTGAATTATTATCTGATATCAAAAGTCGCGTTGACGCTATCAATACCTTTCCGGTCGATGCAGAAAAACCGATTATCTCTATCAGACAAAGAAAACGAGAAGTGCTTTCAGTAACTATCGCTTCCGTCTATGGTGAAAAAGAGATCAGAGAATTTGCTGAGCAAGTCAGAGATGATTTACTGACTTTAGAGCAAGTCACTCAAGTGTCATTAGACGCAGTTCGAGATTATGAGATCAGTATTGAAGTTAGCCAAGATAAACTTCAACAATATCAGTTATCTTTGGCAGACATTGCCAGTGCAATAAAAGCCAGCTCTGTTGATTTGTCGGCGGGCAATATTCGCACCGAAGGCGGAGATGTACTTGTGAGAAGTAAAGGGCAAGCGTATCGCCGTGACGAGTTTGAAAATATTCTGATTAAAACGCAAGTTGATGGCACCTTCCTACATTTATCAGACGTAGCAAAAGTTAACGACGGTTTTGAAGAAACACCTTTAAGAGCAAGATTTAATGGCAAACAAGGCGCGTTAATTGAGGTTTATCGTATTGGTAACCAAAATGCTATTGAAGTGGCTGATGCGGTTAAAAACTATATTGAATCACGGCAAGCATCTTTACCTCAAGGATTTGAATTAAGTTATTGGGACGATGATTCACAAATTGTGAAAAGTCGTTTAAATACTTTGATCACAAACGCCTTACAAGGTGGTTTCTTAGTATTACTGCTCCTCACTTTGTTTTTAAGGCCTTCAATTGCTTTTTGGGTTTTCCTTGGGATCCCCATTAGCTTTATGGGGGCATTTGTTGTCATGCCTTTATTTGATATTTCCATTAATATCATGAGTTTATTCGGTTTTATTTTAGTTCTAGGTATCGTTGTTGATGACGCCATTGTCACGGGCGAAAACATTTATCGCCATAGCCAAACAGCTAAATCTGGGCTTGAAGCTGCGATAAAAGGGACAGAAGAAGTCGCCATTCCAGTAACTTTTGGTATTTTAACCACGGTTGCTGCTTTTCTGCCATTAGCGTTTATAGAAGGAAGAAGGGGAGCAATGTTTGCTCAAATACCTGTCATTGTTATCCCTGTTTTACTTTTCTCCTTAATCGAGTCTAAATTTGTTTTACCTTCTCATCTTAAATATTTAAAACTTCGTGGTGATAAAACCAAAGTATCTAAATTTAGTGCTTGGCAGCAACGTTTTGCTGATGGGTTTGAAAATGCCATTATTAAATATTACAAACCCGTATTAGCATTAGCGACTAAAAACAGGTTAACCACGTTAGCGTTATTTGTTGGTACTTTTATTTTGATTTTAGCGTTTATCACCAGTGGTTGGACACGTTTTGTATTCTTCCCTCGTATTGCTAGTGAAACGGCCAGAGCAAACCTGACCATGCCTGTTGGTACAAGTTATGATGTGGTTGACGGCTATGTTGAGAAAATGGCGAATGCCGCAGCGTTATTGCAAGATAAATATCGAGATGAAAATGGTCAAAGTGTCATTTTAAATACGTTAGCCATTACCAGTAATGAAAGCGGTCGCGTACGTTTTGAGATTTTACCTGCAGATCAAAATAATACCGGTGTTGGTATTAGGCAATTGGTGCAGGAATGGCGTGAGTTAATTGGTAACTTACCAGGCGCTGAAAGTTTAACCTTTAGAGCAGAGTTAGGACGAGCAGGTGATCCTATTGATATTCAACTTTCCGCAACTGACCTAAACACACTTAAAGAAGTGGCAAGTAAAGTGAAAGAAAGGCTTCGCACCTATCCAACAGTTTTTGAAATAGCGGATAGTCTTTCTAATGGTAAAGAAGAATTAGAAATTGAATTGACTGAGCAAGGTCACGCGATGGGCATATCGCGCACCACCATTACTCGACAGGTGAGAGATGCGTTTTTTGGTACGCAAATTCAGCGCATACAGCGTGGTAGAGACGATGTTCGTGTGATGCTTAAGTTTCCATTATCAGAAAGAAAATCAGTCGCTAATCTTGGTGATATGCTCATTAATACGCCAAATGGCGGCAAAGTACCTCTGTCTCATGTCGCTAAATTAATTCCGGGAAAAAGCCCTTCAGCAATTAATCGTATTGATAGATACAGAACGGTAAACGTTACGGCGGATGTGGATAAACAAAATACCAATATGACCACTTTGACTGCTGATATTACTCCTTATTTACAACAACTGGTTACTCAATATCCTGGGGTAAGTTTTACTATGGAAGGAGAGTCTCGTGAGCAGCAAGAATCGTTTAGCAGTATGGGGTTGGGCTTAGTCTTTATCTTTTTTATTATTTATTGTTTGTTGGCGATCCCGTTTAAATCGTATTTACAACCGATTATTGTCATGTCAGTTATTCCCTTTGGCGCAATAGGTGCGGTTATTGGTCACTGGATCATGGCGATGGATTTAACGATTATGAGTATGTTGGGCATGATGGCGTTAATAGGGGTTGTTGTGAACGACAGTCTTGTTTTAGTTGATTTTATCAATAAAAAACGTTTACAAGGTGCACAGCTGCTCGATGCAGTTTTAACGGCAGGACAAGCGAGGTTTAGACCCGTTATGTTAACGTCATTAACAACATTTATTGGCTTAATGCCTTTGCTATTTGAAAAAGCAACGCAAGCACAGTTTTTAATTCCAATGGCGGTTTCGTTAGGGTTTGGCATTATCTTTGCCACTTTTATCACCTTAGTGTTGATCCCGGTTAATTATTTATTAGTAGAAGATGCCAAAGCTTTTGTTACACTAACAAAATCAAAGCTACTAACCGAAACACATTAATTTTAGAGAATCACATGGCAGAAGAAACTATTTTTTCGAAAATTATTAGACAAGAAATACCGACACCTTTGTTATATCAAGACAAATTAGTAACAGCTTTTCGAGATATTTCACCGCAAGCCTCTAGTCATATTTTGATCATTCCCAATAAACTGATCCCAACGGTCAATGATATTGAAGAAAGTGATGAACTGACTTTAGGCCGAATGTTTACTGTCGCTAAAAAAATTGCCGCAGAAGAGGGCATCGCTGAAAATGGCTATCGTTTGATCATGAATTGTAATCAACACGGCGGCCAAGAAGTTTATCATATTCACATGCATTTAGTCGGCGGTCAGCCGCTTGGTAAAATGTTAAACATATAATTACCTCTATTCTTTAACCTAATACTTTACTTATAAATACTCAATTGATGAGTCTCTCATTAAATGCGTATTTATAAGTAAATGAATAAATTAATTTTTTATTTCAAAATGTTATTTATTCTCCTCTCTGCGCCTGTTTATCTCATTTATTAATATTTAAATGAGATAAAATGCGCGAAAGTCACGATTAGCGGTAGTGCACAATATCATTGACTCATTCATAATTTAAATGAATGTAATAACAAAGGTGATTTTGTGTGAAGTGGACAAAATTAATGGAAGATAAGAATAAACTTTTCTGGTTTGTACATAGTGCAGGCTGGTTTGGGTTTGCATTGGTTTATTATCTCAGTTCGCTATTACATGATTTGCGTGACATTTTTGTCGTCATTATTTTTCTCAATGCCTATGCAGGGTGGTTGTTCAGTATTCCGCTGCGTTATATTTATCGTAAAATTTGGAACCTAAACCCGATAAAAGTCGCTATTTGGGTGTTTATTACCTCAGCGATCACGGGGGTGTTGTGGCAAATCGTTCAAAATATTAACTTTTGGGAAATCTACAAACACGGTTACCGTCCAGAGCATTTAATTTATTATACAAGAAATGGACTATTCTCTTTTTCTATCATGCTCAGTTGGAGTGTTTTGTATTTTGGTACTAAGTATTACCAAATGCTACAAACAGAAAAACGTAATGTGCTCCAAGCCAATACGGTTGCACATCAAGCACAGTTAAAAATGCTGCGTTATCAGTTAAATCCTCATTTTCTTTTTAATACCTTAAACGCTATTTCAACACTTATATTGGTGCAAGAGAATAAAATCGCTAACGGCATGGTTACCAAGCTCAGTGAGTTTTTACGCTATTCGTTAGAT